>CBFGNP010000643.1:0-3158 GCA_965650095.1 uncultured Pedobacter sp.
GAAGATCAGCTTGTAGCAAAATTGATGGATCTGGTAAAAAGGGACAGGGCGTATGTCGAGTTTACCATTCAAAAAGCCCTGGCCGACCCGGAAGGGAACAGACTTTAATTCAAACCAGCGTTATTAATTTGCCAGCTTTTTTGTAAATTTATCAACAGATTGATGAACCCATCCGCTTATGTTGAAAACTTATAAATTTGCCGCCGCCGCTCTTCTTCTTTCTTTCGCTGCTTTAACATGGTCTTTTAAAGATGATCTGTTCCTGGTATCCAAGAATCTGGACATCTTCGCTTCGCTTTATAAAGAGATAAACATTAATTATGTGGAGGAAACCAATCCATCGAGTCTGATGCGGACCAGTATCGACGCCATGCTGGATAATCTGGATCCTTATACCGAATATGTGCCGGAATCTGAGGTGGAAGATTATAAGCTGAAGTATGTCAGTACCCAGTATGGTGGGATTGGGGCAACGACCATTTTTATGGAAGGAAAGCTGTTCGTTAACGAAGTTAATGAGGGCTATCCGGCAGACAAGCAAGGCGTAAAGCCTGGAGATCAGCTACTGAAGATTAATGGCAACGAGATAAAAGGGAAAGAGCGCGGAGAGATCAGTCAGTTGCTGCGCGGACCTAAAGGCTCTTCTGTTGAGTTGTTGATCGTACGGCAGGGTAGCTTGCTCAGCAAGACGCTTATCCGTGATGAAATCAGGCAACCCAACGTGTCCTATTCGGGTATGACGGATGATCATATCGCCTATATCCGCCTGGACAAATTTCTTGAAAATTCGGCCCAGGAAGTAAAAGATGCAGCCCTTACACTGGGCAAACTTCAGCCTAAGGGAATGGTTCTTGATTTACGCTATAACGGTGGGGGAATATTGCAGGAGGCTGTTAAAATTGTAAACATCTTTGTTGATAAGGATGTGCTGATCGTAACCCAGAAAGGCAGGAACCCTCAAAAGACCATTAGTTACAGAACGCTTAATCAACCTTTGTTTCCACAGATCCCCCTGGTTGTCCTCATCAGTGGCGCTTCAGCCTCTGCTTCTGAGATTGTTGCAGGGGCCTTACAGGATCTCGACAGGGCGATAATCGTCGGCCAGCGGAGCTATGGCAAAGGGCTGGTGCAACAGACCTTTAATTTGCCTTATAATAGCCTTGTAAAGGTTACCGTGGCCAAGTACTTCACCCCTTCCGGCAGGTGTATCCAGGCCCTGGATTATGCCCATAAGGATTCAAATGGCAGAACTTTGAAGTTCGCGGACTCATTAATGAGCAAATTTAATACTAAAAGAGGCCGCAACGTATATGACGGCAATGGCATTTATCCGGATGTGGTGGTCGATGCTCCTAAATTTAGCCCCGTGACGATTTCGCTGATCAATAAGCATCTGTTTTTTGATTATGCCAATAACTATAAGCAAAATAATAAAGTGATTGCGCCCGCTGCCGCTTTCCAGTTGACAGAGGCAGATTACACCCAATTCGTCAATTCACTCGCGGGAAAGGATTATTCCTATGTCTCCAATACAGAAAGATTACTTGCTGACCTGAGGACTGAAGCAGAAAAAGAAAATAAGCTGAATGCGGTAAAGGCCGATCTGGATGATTTAAAAGGAAAGATGCTGGGGGCTAAAAAAGCGGAGCTGAGCACCTATAAAGCGGAAATAAAAAGAGTGCTGGAAACGCAGATCGTGAGCCGTTATTATTATGAAAAGGGAAAGGTGACGCAAGCCTTTCAGTACGATAAAGAGCTTGAGGCAGCAAAAAAACTGTTGAATGACAGCAATAAAATGCTGGCTATTTTAAAAGGGGAAGGTGAATATAAAACAATCGGCAGCCCTGTAAAAACAATAGCTGCCGCTGTAGATAACAATTAATAAGTATTTTTTAGCTATTCTGCGTGATGCAGTTTGACCACCAATCCGTCCATGGCAGGGTTCAATTGCAGTTGACAGGCCAGCCTTGAATTTGGCAATACATCAGGCAAGGTATCCAGCATGGCATATTCGTCATCAGTCATTTCATTAAGCTTATCTTCACCTTCCAGAACGTCTACGCAGCAGGTTGCACAAAGTGCCATGCCTCCGCAGGTGGCAAGGATATCGTATTCGCAGGCTTTTAAATATTCCATAAGGCTTAAGCCCATGTCAACAGGTGCTTCAAGCGTAGTTAAGCTGCCATCCGGATTTTGGACGTGTAGGGTAATGTTGTTTTCTTCCATGTTTAAAATTCTGATACGCCGTTAACTGTGGTGTATTTCATGGTATATTTAACACCGGGGTTCATGTACTGATAAGCACTATGACTCATTAGTGCAGCTTCATGGAAACCACATAAAATCAGTTTAAGCTTGTTGGTGTACGTATTGATGTCGCCAATGGCATAAATACCCGGGATATTGGTTGAATAATCGTCTGTGTTCACTTCTATGGCACTTTTGCTGATGTTTAAGTTCCACTGCTCGATTGGGCCTAATTTCGGGCTTAAACCAAATAAGGGGATAAGATGATCAGCAGCTACAGTATTGGTTTCAAGTGTTTTGTTATGGATCAGTTCAACACTTTCCAGTTTTCCGTTTCCGTTAACTGAATTCAGGTTACTGTTCAATACCAGGTTAATTTTTCCGCTTTCTGCAAGTTCCATTACCTTATTAACGGAATCAGGAGCGCCACGGAAACTTTCGCTGCGGTGCACCAATGTAAGCTCGTCAACAATATCCGCTAAGAAAATGGTCCAGTCAAGGGCAGAGTCGCCTCCCCCTGCAATCACCATTTTTTGCCCGCGGTATTTTTCAGGGTCAAGTATCATATAATTTACCCCTCTTCCGTTCTCAAATTGCTCCAGTCCGGCTACTGCAGGTTTACGAGGCTCAAAACAACCCAGTCCGCCGGCAATAACGACTACTTTAGATTCTATGATGGTGCCCATGTTTGTCGTCAGCACGAAATCGCCTTCGCCACGTTTTTCCAGGCCTTCAATGCGTTCGCCAAGGGTAAAACCCGGATGAAAAGGTTTGGCCTGCTCCATCAGGTTGTCGATCAGCTCCTGAGCCAGCACAGTTGGATAACCGGGAATATCATATATAGGTTTTTTAGGATATATCTCAGAAAGCTGCCCGCCCACCTGTGGCAGATAGTCTATTAAATGACAGCG
>CBFGNP010000644.1:0-3158 GCA_965650095.1 uncultured Pedobacter sp.
GACAACACTGCTGTACCTTGGACAGGCAATCGGATCTTCTACCTTTACATCGATCACCAGGCTTTCGTCATCCGTTTTAAAACCGGATATATCCGGCATTTGGACTGAAGTCCGCAAATAGGCAGCCAAATCCCTTGCTACCCCCAGGTGCGATGCCGCATCAGCCCGGTTTGGAGTAAGGCCAATCTCGAAAAGGTAATCCTCTTCCAACCTGAAATACGCTTTTGCGGTAGTTCCCACCACGGTACCTTCCGGCAGAACCAGGATACCATCATGAGACACCCCCAGACCGATCTCATCTTCAGCACAGATCATTCCCTCTGATACTTCTCCCCTTATTTTCGATTTATTAATTTTAAAAGGATCGCCCTCATTTGGATAAACTGTAGTCCCTACTGTTGCAACGACTACCTTCTGGCCCTGGCCCACATTCGGGGCACCGCAAACAATCTGTAAAGTTTCCGGTCCGCCGACATCAACAGTTGTTACGCGCAGTCTGTCGGCATTAGGATGCTGTATGCAAGTCAATACATGGCCTATAACCAGTCCTTCCAATCCACCCGCAACGGGTTGTACCGTTTCCAGGCTCTCCACTTCCAGGCCAATATCCGTCAGTATTAAAGAAAGTTCCTGTGGTGTTTTATCTGTTTGAATGAACTGTTTTAGCCAATTGTATGATATCTTCATTTTTATTCTATAAAACGCAAAGATATTATTTAATGCGGAAAGCAGAAAGCCTATCTGATACTTATACTGCCCAGGATTGCGGCGCAGGCATCTGCACCAATGACCGGCATGATCACCAGGTTGATTGAGCGATTACTTAAAAAAACAATCGCGCCATGACTGGCAGGTGATCAGAAGGATAATGCAAATTCTTACTGTCGCTCAGCACACCAAACTTCTGGACATTAAAACCCCTATTTACAAAAATATAATCGATCCTTTCTTTCAGGGGAGCGTTAAATTTAAACCCGTTAAAAGTGCCTTCGGGTCCATACGCAGGTTCTTTTGAAACTTCTTTGGTATCCGTCAGAAACGTTTTTATGGTGGCGACGGCCTCCGTTTCAGGGGTAACATTTAAATCACCTGTTAAAATTACAGGCAGGCGGGGTGCAATCTCCTGAATTTTCTTTTTAATGAGCTTAGCCGACTCAATCCTGGCCTGAACCCCAACATGATCGTAATGGGTGTTGAAAACCATAAACTCTTTTTTACCCCATTTATCATACAGCCTTACCCAGCTACAAACCCTGACAATTGCTGCATCCCAACCTTTAGATGGCTGCTCAGGGGTATCTGACAGCCAGAACGTACCCCCATCTTTTTTGGCAAACCTGCTTTTGTCAAAAAAGATGGCAGAAAATTCTCCGGCACGCTTTCCGTCCGTACGCCCTACACCTACCATCTCATAATTTGTCTGCTCCATGAGCTGATCCACCTGTAAAGCCAAAGCTTCCTGTACACATAAAATATCGGCATCATGGAATTTTACAAGTGCCTTTACATTGTCCTTTCTGTTGGGCCAGGCATTTTCCCCATCTGCGGTATTGTTATAGCGAATGTTATAACTCATCACGTTGATGTAATTCGCAGGCTTTCTTTGTGCATCAGCTGTGATGGTCAACAACAGCATCGCTATACATAGTCTAATCATCGTTTTCATATCGACAAGTTACAGCTTCCATGTTAAATTAAGCCCTCGTCACCAAAACTAAAAAACAATTTATTCGTAACGATCAAATGATCGAGTACATACAGATCAAGCATTTTCCCTGCTGCTACAAGCTTTCTTGTAATGGCGATGTCCTGCTGACTAGGTTTTAGGTTTCCTGAGGGATGGTTGTGAGACAAGATCACATAGGCCCCATTATGCTCTAGTGCCGTTTTAAAGATGATCTTCGGATCGGCCACTGTACCCGCCATTCCACCTTTGCTGATCAACTCCTTACCGATTACATAATTCGCCTGGTTCAGAATCAGGATCCAGAATTCTTCATGATTCAGATCCGCGAAAACAGGCAGCAGCATGACAAATGCATCGGCCGATGTAGTTATTTTTATGACATCAGCCTCCGAAGTTTCCTTTCTTCTTCTGCCAAGTTCCAACGCCGCCACAATGGCAATGGCTTTGGCCTCGCCTATACCTTTAAATTTCGAAAGGTCTTTTACAGATACTTTTCCAACCCTATCCAGATCGTTATTATAAAATCCCAAAATGCGCTTACTCAAGTCTACAGCGGTCTCGTTCCTATTTCCAGAGCCAATTAAAATGGCAATTAATTCCGCATCTGTAAGGTGTCTTCGGCCATTAAACAATAGCTTTTCACGAGGCCTGTCGGCCTCAGCCCACATTTTTATACCTATTCTTTCCTGATATGATTCCATTTTGATTACGGTTTTTTGAACAAAAAAAAACGGGGTATGCATTGCATACCCCGTCTCTAATATTGTAAAGCTATCTTTATTTTAAGCCATTAACAAATTTCGTAAGCTTAGATTTGTTATTAGCTGCTTTGTTCTTATGAATCACGTTCTTTTTGGCCAAACGATCCAGCATAGAAACTACTTTAGGAAGTAATTCTAATCCTGTTTTTTTATCTTCTGCAGCACGCAATCTTTTGATAAACGTACGAGTTGTTTTTGCTTGGTACCTGTTACGTAAACGTTTAGTTGCGTTTGCTCTAATTCTTTTTAGTGAAGATTTATGATTTGCCATTTTTTGTTATTAATATTTTATTTTAGGGCTTGCGCCCTTTGATTGTTCTATTTTTCGGACTGCAAATATAGAATTAATGTTTTTAAAATACAAAAGCATTATGCAAATATTTTTTATCCGCCATTTCTTGCGCCAGGTTTAAGGCAAGCCATTATTGCTTTGCTTTAATCCCCCTTCACCTGGAGGCTCAAAAATGCTAATATAAGGTGTGTAGTGCTTTGATGTACCTGAACGATAAAAAAGCGACAGATAAATCTGCCGCTCTATTACCTATCCTTACTATTTTCAACTTATTTTAGAATTTATTTGCAGCCAGCACCGGCGTTGTACCGTGCCCGTTTGTGCTCAGACTTAAGAAATTATCGAACTTCACATTTTTGAGGGTACTGGCGATGAAGGTATGCTGATCGGTTACACCACTCATTTTCAACTTTGCATC
>CBFGNP010000645.1:0-3155 GCA_965650095.1 uncultured Pedobacter sp.
ATTTCTACTGCACTCATTTTGGGGTGTTGATTTTTTTACGAGAGCAAATCTACTTTTTTATTGCAATATATAGAAGTAAATGATGTAAAATGCACACTAAGGTTAAAGAATTCCAGTGCTCCGGCAGGACGGCTAACCCGGTCAATATTAGCACATATCGCCATCTTAGCAAATTAAAAGCAAACAGAAGTTAAAGAAAGCAATCTTAAGTTGCAGCTAATACCCCACTAGCAAAAACTTATATGGTACAAAAAACCTCGAGGTGTTGTTGAAATGTTAATAACTTTCGACATAAAGCTGCTGACATTTGGATAACATTTGTAAAATGTATATGTTTGCCATCCAAACAATAAGCCCGTAGTGGTGTACGTTTAAGTGTAAGTGATTAAAACCCAAACTTAACAGTATAACATGATTAAAAAGTTTTTGTTTTCTACCCTAATTGCTTTGTGCAGCCTTAGTGCTATCCAGGCACAAACAAAAGAAACAAATAAATTAGCAGACCCCGACAATTTAGCTTCTCAATATTTTTCCCAGGTGATGGGCGTTGCTGTTGATGCAACATCAAACATAAAACTCTACAAATTTATTTACGAATGGATTGGAACGCCTTACAGATTTGGGGGCAATACTGAAAAAGGAATCGATTGTTCGGCTTTCACGAAAGCAATTTATGATAAAGTTTTCAACACTACCATACTGAGAAATTCACGTGACATTTTTAGCATGGTTGATCCACTACCTAAAGATGAACTGAAGGAAGGCGACCTTGTTTTTTTCAAGATTAAAAGCAGAAGTATTACCCATATCGGCATATATTTGGGCGATAACCGTTTTGCGCATGCATCATCCAGTAGGGGGGTAGTGATCAGTAACCTGAATGAGCCTTATTACTCAAGATATTTTTACAAAGGCGGCCGGATTTTAGACGGGGTTAAGGAAGATCTGATTCAGGAATAGTTTCCTTTGCCCTGCATACGAAAGACCTTCTAAGATGCTTAGAAGGTCTTTTTTTTATACCTGCGGCTTAAATTAGGGCCTGACCATAGGACATTCAGCAAATAAAAACCACAACTTATCGCGCTTGCCCTACCTATAATTAAAAGCTCTCCGGATTCGCCCGGATGAAGTCAAAAGACTAAGACTCGTCTTTTGTATTTTTGACCAGGCCGATGCCTGAGACAAAGAATATGAGGCCTATAATCCCAGCCACAATTAATTCCCGGCTTTGAATACTGTGCCCCACGAAGCCATAACCGGCATAAATAAGACCTATGATTCCAAGAATCGTCAGAATAGTTCCGAAAGTACGCTTAACATTCATCCTGCTTAAATTTAGTGTAGCCTGACTATTACAATATCTGTGCCTGTTGTCCATTCCGGGTCGAAATAATTAATTCCTATAGACTAGAATGGGGTGCTTAAAAAAGCAAGCCCTTCCATTGTTGATGAAAGGGCTTGCTTTTTTAGGCTAATACAGTCAACCTTTAATTAAATCCGGTAGTCGTTTTAACAAGATTTCCCTTTGGCCCAGATAGCTGCATTAAATCAGCCATAACCCTTAAGCTCTCATTCTGAATAAAGTCAAAGATCTCTTCCTTCTTAATCTTATCTCCCTTCTTTACCGGCGCCAATCCTCTGGATGCCCTTAAAGAATTTATTTTAGCCAAATTTTTAACTTCGAGACTATCTCTTTCTGCTTTCAATTTCGCCTCATTTAAAGATACGGAAATTTCTGCTTCACGTTTTTTGGACTCCGCGATATCTTGTTTCAGGATTTTATAATCAAGAGATTTATCCATCCTCTGCTTATGTAAATTTATCAGTTCCGTTTTCACTGGCGCAAGGTTACCAACCGCAACAAAATCTGACCGCTTAACTTCATCCCAGGGCAAGGCAGAAGGCTCTGTATCTTCCCCGATTTTATCCATTGGATATAAGGAAGGAAATTCAATATCCGGCATTACACCTTTGTGCTGCGTACTGCTACCGGTCACTCTGTAAAACTTAGCCATCGTCAGGTTGATCTGACCGAGCTTAACCCCCTCTTTATCAGTTTTCAACACGCCGCCGTTCTTATTGACAAGTGTCGCCAGCCTTTGGAGGATCGATGGGTTAACAAGTTTATTCATATCGATAGAAGACTGTACCGTTCCTTTACCATAAGTTTGGGTGCCCATAATGATTCCGCGGTCATAATCCTGAATAGCACCGGCAAAGATTTCTGAAGCAGACGCGCTTAATCTGTCGACCATTACTCCCAATGGTCCGTTCCAGGCGACGCCCGCATTGGTATCTTCACTAACCTCTACATCATTCTTAAGATCTTTCACCTGTACTACAGGCCCCTTATCAATAAACAAGCCGGTAAGATCAATGGCTTCGACCAAAGAACCACCGCCATTGGCGCGAAGATCCATTACAATGGCATCAACTTTGTCCCGGTTTTTTAAGGTATCAATCAACAGCCTTACATCGCGCGTTGTACTTTTATAATTAGGATCTCCTGCATTTGCGGCTTTAAAATCAGCATAAAAAGCAGGAACAGTAATAATCCCAATTTTATAGGGCTTTCCATTCGCATCTATCGTCTGCACCTTCTTTTTGGCCGACTGGTCTTCCATGACGATCTTTTCTCTTACCAATTCTATAATTACAGGTTTGGAGGACATTTCCTTTCCGGCAGGAATGATTTTTAAGCGGACTTTCGTCCCCTTTGGTCCTTTGATTTTAGAAACAGAATTTTCAATTCGCCACCCAATGATATCTTCAAACTCATTGCTGCCCTGCGCCACACCTATTATCCGGTCGCCCGCACTTAACAGCTTACTTTTAAATGCCGGTCCGCCCGGGATGACTTCAGCAATCTTCAGAATCTCATTTTCCAGCTGTAATCTTGCACCAATGCCTTCAAAAGACCTGGCCATATCTTCGTTAAACTGTTGCGCGTTACTTGGATTGAAATAATTGGTATGTGGATCAATGGTCTCGGTAAAAGCATCCATTACACTCTGAAAAACATCCTGATTATTTAATTTAGATGCCTGAGACTTCAATGCCTCATAACGTTTTGTCAACGTTTCCACGTTTTTAGCTTCAGCAGTTCCTGCGATCTTTAAGTTGACCAGTTCATATTTAACCCTTTTTCTCCAGAT
>CBFGNP010000646.1:0-3153 GCA_965650095.1 uncultured Pedobacter sp.
GATCTCCATGGCTAATACCACAGATTTGCGCTTTACCATCGATGCCAGTCAGGTTAAGGTCTATGCCCCGGTCAGCCTGGAAGGAAATTATGCGCTAACGGTTAATGAGGGGATAGAGAACATCAATGGGAAACGGTTACTAGCCGGCAAAACAGCCAACATTGTATTCGAAAATAAGTTGCCTTCAGTGGTCATCGCAGGAAGCGGTACCATTATCCCTAATTCAGGAAAGCTGGTGCTCCCCTTTGAAGCAGTTAACCTGAAAGCGGTGGATGTAACGATCATCAAGATCTATGAGAACAATATTCCACAATTCTTTCAGACCAATAATTATAAGGATGGCGGCGAACTGCGGCGTGTCGGTAAGCCTGTGATCCAGAAGACCATCAGACTGGATGAGGATAAGGCGCTCGATCTGCATAAGAAACATCGTTTTACGCTCGACCTGGACAAAATCATCCGTACCGAGCCCGGGGCCATGTACCGCATCACTATAGGTTTCAGGCAGGGATATAACGTATATAAATGCGCTGAAGCAGAAAACCCGGAAAGCGATAATGGCAACAATTATGCGGGCTACGGCGAAAAAATAGATGAGGATGATGAATTCTGGGAGCGCTACAATGGTTATTATCCTGATAATTATAGATGGGAAGATCGGGAGAACCCTTGTACCCCATCCTATTATACCAATGAACGCTGGGCCAGCCGGAATTTAATGGCATCCAATATCGGACTGATTGCCAAAAGAGGAAACGACAACAGCATGCTGATCATTGCAACGGATCTGTTAACTGCTAAAACGATGAGCGGCATAACACTGGAACTGCTGGATTACCAAAGCCAGCTGATCCATACGGTAAAGACGGATGCTGATGGCATGGCCTCCTTCGATTTAAAAAGAAAACCCTTTTTATTGATCGCAAAAAACGGTGATGAACGGGGCTATTTGAAACTGGACGATGGGAACTCCCTCCCGCTAAGCAGATTCGATGTAGGCGGAGATGTAGTGCAGAATGGATTGAAGGGTTTTATCTATGGGGAACGTGGCGTTTGGCGGCCCGGAGATTCGCTGTTCCTTTCCTTTATGCTGGAAGATAAGCTGAAAAAGCTTCCGGCCGGATATCCGGTTACTTTTGAATTGTATAACCCGCAAAATCAGCTTGTTAAACGGTTTATCAACGGTAAACCTTTTAATGGATTTTATGCGTTCAGGACCGCAACGGAAAGTAGTGCAGCAACGGGCAACTGGATGGTTAAAGTAAGGGCAGGTGGGGCAACATTTACCAAAACCATCAAAATTGAGACCATTATGCCGAACAGGCTTAAAATCAATCTTGATATTGGCCAGCGTACTTATTTAGGTGTTGGCGGCACTTCTGTAGCTGCCCTTTCGGCTACCTGGCTGTTTGGCGCGCCGGGCAAACATTTAAAGGCCAAGGTAGATGTAAACCTGAATACTATGCAGACCACATTTAAGGGCTTTGAGGCCTATACCTTTGACAATCCGACGGTCGTGTTCGAGTCGCAGGTGAAAACGATATTCGAAGGCAGTCTGAACGAAAATGGTATGGCCACCGTAAACACCAGTTTAAATGGCAACAATACTGCCCCCGGTATACTTAAGGCCAATTTTACCACCAAGGTATTTGAGGTAGGGGGCAATTTTAGCATCGATAATTTCAGTATCCCTTACCATGTTTACCAGGATTACTATGGCATCAAGACCCCTGAAGGTGATAAATTGAGCGGAATGCTGCTTACCGGGCAGGACCACAAGGTGGATGTTGTAAATGTAGACCGGAATGGTAAACTGATGCAGGGAGATAAAACGGTAACGGTAGAGCTCTATAAGGTGCAATGGCGCTGGTGGTGGGAACAGGATAATGAGAATTCCTTTGCCAACTTTACCCAGAATTCATACAATAAGCTGATCAAAAAAGAAAAGATCACCCTGTCTAAGGGCAAAGGCAGCTGGAAATTCAGAATAGATGAACCGGAATGGGGTCGCTTCCTGATCCTGGTAAGGGATCTGAATGGTGGCCATGTAACTGGCAAAACCGTATATGTAGATTGGCCGGGATGGGCGCGGCGTGAGCAGGGCAGTAATCCTACCGAGGCCTCGATGCTTTCATTTACAGCCAATAAAACCAAGTTCCAGGTTGGTGAGGAAGTGGCGCTGACCATCCCTTCCGGTGAGGGTGGCCGGGCTTTGATCTCGATAGAAAACGGCAGTAAGGTGTTAAAAACCTTTTGGACGGATACAAAGAAAGGACAGACGCAAGTTAAATTTAAGGCAGAAAAGGAAATGGCACCGAATGTTTTTGCCAATGTTACCCTGCTGCAGCCACATGCACAAACGGCGAATGACCTGCCAATCCGTATGTATGGGGCGATTCCGTTGCTGATTGAAGATCCGCAGACCCTATTGAAACCCCTGATCAGGATGGCAGATAAGCTAAGGCCGGAAACGGAAAGCAGCATCACCATCAGCGAACAGGCCGGCAAAGCGATGACCTATACCATTGCAATCGTGGATGAAGGCTTACTTGATCTCACCAGATTTAAAACTCCTAATCCTCATGGTGTTTTCTATGCCAGGGAAGGGCTCGGGGTAAAAACATGGGACTTGTTCGACTATGTACTTGGTGCCTGGGGCGGAAACCTGGAACGTATTCTGAGCATTGGTGGCGACGGCAGTGTAAACAGAAACCTGAATCCGGCTAAAGCCAACCGCTTTGTGCCTGTAGTGAAATATTTAGGTCCCTTTGCTTTAGGAAAAGGAGCTTCGCAAACACATAAATTTAAGCTTCCGCAGTACATTGGTGCGGTACGCGCGATGGTGATAGCCGGTCAGGATGGCGCTTATGGTATGGCCGAAAAGACCGTGCAGGTTAAAAAGCCCTTAATGCTGCTGGCTACAGTGCCCAGGGTGATTGGCCCGGGCGAGCGTTTTACGCTTCCCGTGACCGTTTTTGCGACGGAAAAGCAGTTGAAAAATGTTAAGGTTCAATTGCAGCTGCAAAACTTAGTGGTGGACGGCAGCAGCTCCGCTCAGCTGAGCTTTAAGCAGCCAGGCGAACAGATGGCTTACTTTAAAGTTACAGCGCCTGAGCGGACCGGTATTGCTAAAATTAAACTGACTGCACTGAG
>CBFGNP010000647.1:0-3141 GCA_965650095.1 uncultured Pedobacter sp.
CGCCAGGCCCGGTGCTTCATGCGGACAGAACAAACTCCAGTCCCCGTTTTCTTATACACGTCTCATGAATAAGTCACAAACCCAAAGGGCATAGAACAGATCACGGGCGCGCAGCTCTTCTTTACCATGATTTTTACGCAGGTCCAGAAAGCTTAAAACATCTGCATGCCAAGGCTCTAAATAGATGGCAAATGCTCCTTTACGTTTACCTCCACCTTGATCTACGTAACGGGCAGTATCATTAAATACTTTCAACATTGGCACAATACCATTGCTGGTACCATTGGTACCACCAATATAAGAACCGGTAGCCCTGATGTTATGAATGCTTAACCCGATACCACCTGCACTCTGAGAAATTTTGGCAGTTTGTTTTAAAGTGTCATAAATGCCCTCAATACTATCATCCTGCATGGTTAACAAAAAGCAGGAGGACATTTGTGGCTTAGGGGTAGCTGCATTAAATAATGTTGGTGTTGCATGGGTAAACCAACGCTCACTCATCAGGTTATAGGTTTCAATCGCACTATCGATATCGCCTTTATGAATGCCTACTGCCACACGCATAAACAAATGCTGAGGACGTTCAACAATCTGGCCTTCAACCTTTAACAAGTAAGATTTTTCCAGTGTTTTGAATCCGAAGTAGTCGAAGCCAAAATCCCTGTCATATATAATTGTACTGTCCAGGATATCTGCGTTCTTCTCAATAACTTCCCAAACATCATCCGCGATCAGAGACGCCGGTTTACCGGTTTTAGCATCAATATAATTATACAGCATCTCCATCGTTTTGGAGAAGGATTTGGTGGTATTTTTATGCAGGTTAGACACCGCTATGCGCGAAGCCAGCAGGGCATAATCCGGATGCTTTGTAGTTAAAGAGGCTGCTGTCTCGGCTGCAAGATTATCCAGCTCTGAAGTCGTAACACCATCATACAATCCCTCGATCACTTTCTTGGCAACATCTATCGGATCTACAAGCTCAGCATTAAACCCATAGCATAACTTCTCAATACGAGCGGTTATTTTGTCGAATCTTACCGCTTCCTTGCGGCCATCTCTTTTTATTACAAACATATTTCAGGGATTTAGCGTGCATATTGAGTTTGAGAGCGGCAAACCCAACATAGGCACCAATTATAATTTTTGTTATTTACTTACTGTCTAACCCAGGTAAGCATTAAAAGTCGTCATCTAAGGAGAATGCTGCTGCCTTATCCTCGGTTGAAGTCAAGACTCCGCTTTTCTGATAATCACCTACTCTTTTTTCGAAGAAATTGGTTTTACCCTGTAAAGAAATCATCTCCATAAAATCAAATGGATTGGTAGCATTATATATTTTGGCATAACCCAGTTCCTGTAACCATCTGTCGGCCACAAACTCAATGTACTGCGACATCAATTTAGCATTCATTCCAATCAAGGCAACGGGCAGGGCATCGGTAACAAATTCTTTCTCTATTTCAACAGCGTCTTTAATGATCCCGTGAACCTGCTCCTGGCTCAGCTTATTCTTAAGCATACCATACAATAAACATGCAAATTCGCAGTGGGAGCCTTCATCCCTGGAGATCAGCTCATTGCTAAAGGTAAGGCCCGGCATTAAACCTCGTTTCTTTAACCAGAAAATGGAGCAAAAGCTTCCGCTAAAAAATATTCCTTCTACTGCAGCAAAAGCCACTAAACGTTCTGCGAAATTACCGTTATCGATCCAGCGCAATGCCCATTCTGCTTTCTTCTTTACACACGGAACGGTCTCTATGGCATGGAATAACCTGTCCTTCTCATCGGGATCTTTAATATACGTATCGATCAGTAAGGCATAGGTCTCAGAATGGATGTTCTCCATCATGATCTGAAAGCCATAAAAGCAACGTGCTTCAGGCAGTTGCACCTCACTCATAAAATTTACAGCAAGATTTTCGTTTACAATACCATCACTGGCTGAAAAGAAAGCGAGAATATGGGAAATAAAATGTCTCTCCCCATCATTCAGGTTATCCCAGTGCTTCTGGTCGTCCGAAAGATCGATTTCTTCAGCAGTCCAGAAACTGGCTTCACTTTTCTTATACATTTCCCAGATTGCAGGGTATTTAATCGGCAAAAGAACAAACCTGTCTTTGTTTTCTTTTAATAATACTTCTTCTTCTTGCATAAGCATCTATTTTATAGGATAACATGTATATTGATTTTATAAAGGCCTAATAAATCCGGTAGCCAGGAAATCCATACTTAGTGATAAAGTTTATAGGAAATGAAATCTTCCGGCAACCGTAAGCAACTAAATATTAAAACCTTAACTAAAAATCTATGTGTGATTTATTAAAGAACTTTATGTAAACAAATATAAACGCTGAAGCCCTGATAAGAGAACAATAGTTGTTAACAAGCCGTCATTTTTATCAACAATAAAAAGAGAAACTTACCTAGTAATTACACCTGAAATTTGGTTTTTATTTCTTTTGATAACTGGAAAAATCAGAGAAATAATGTTAGTAAATTCTAAAAACTGACTATAATACTGTTATGGTAAAAACTAGTCTTCTTCGGGAAGATAACTGATCTCCAATTTGGCAACGCCTTTGCCGTAAAAACCTAGGGCTTTTGCTGCCGCCTCAGAAAGATCTATTTTGAATTTCCTGGAATGCGGGCCCCGGTCATTTACTTCCACCTCTACCGATTCCCCGTTTTCCGGATTCGTTACGGTAACTATGGTCCCAAAAGGCAGGGTCATATGCGCAGCAGTCATCTTTGTTCTCCGGTATCGTGCCCCGCTTGTCGTCTTTCGGCCTTCGAATTTTTTTGCGTAGTATGTTGCGTAAACCGTTTTTGAGATTAATTTAGAAGAGCGATTGGATGCGTATGCTGTTGAATGATCCGGGACAGAATTTAAGCCTGTTTCAGGCGCCATATCCTGGGAAAAACCCATAAAAGAAATCAGCATACCACATAACAATAAACAATACTTCATATTTACTATAGTTGGTGAACTGACAAACATAAGTAAACTAAATACTTAAAAACAAGAAATGCCCGACAAGTTATCGTCTGGCATTAAAAAGATATCCTATTTGAAGAAATTATTTCTTATCAGGCACAAAACTCATAGAAATAGAGTTGACACAATTACGCGTATTT
>CBFGNP010000648.1:0-3134 GCA_965650095.1 uncultured Pedobacter sp.
CGATATTCACTACTGCTCCGCTGATTTCCATTTGCGCCTGTTTTCCCGGTGCAGCTGCCCTTTTACGTACCTCATTGATATACTCTGCCGCTACATCTGGAAGCTGCAGCTTAAATGCGGCTTCGGCAGCGATCAGATAAGTTTCAGCTAAACGAAAAACGATGATCGGCCGGTGCGAATTTTCATTGGGTACCAAACGATTCGGATCAAGATATTTGGTCATGGTTGGAAATATCCTATTGTCAGTATAGTTTTCCGGTGTAAACACATAATACTTTTTAGCCCTGATTTCATCAATGCTCATGTTATAGCCCGGATACACCATTGCAGTGTCACCCACATTCACCTTCGGCAAGGGTACATTATAGGTAATCCCGTTTACTTTAACGGCATAAGTGCCTGTTCCGGTCTGGTTGAGCGCTTTGGTTGCCTTCCATACCGACTGGAACGTTTTATAATACCGGCTGTCGTTAACTTTATCTGCAAATGCCGTTTCATATACCCATTTGGTTGCTCTAAACCAGGCATAGGAGCGCCCGTCATTTAAATTACGCTCGCCAAGGTAAGCATCATAGGGCGCAACATACAAATGGTTCCAGAGGTGGCTGCCACCAAAGGTTAAATCAGTTGAATACTGAACATTAAACAATACTTCCTGCTTATTCTCGTTCCCGGGTTTGAATACATCAGCAAAATCGGGCATTAAACCAATGCCTAAAGCGGCCTTCTGATCAATCAGTCCTTTTGCCATGTCAAATGCATCTTTGAAGTCAGATGGTGCCGCGGCGCTGGAATATCCCCTTGTTAAGTATACCTTGGCCAGCAGGTGTTTTGCTGCTGCAATGGAGGCACGGCCGTTTGGCAAAGCATTTAACTGCGGACTAGGTGGGAGATCAGTGATACAGGTTCTGAGGTCGGATATGATAAAATCGTATACCTCAGCCTTACTGCTTCTCGTAGCAGCGGTACCAGGGTTGTTGGAGAAGTTCTTATTCAGTGTAACATCACCAAACAGTTGCACCAGTGTAAAATAGTAAAATGCACGTAAATACCTGGCTTCTGCAATTTTTTGCATTTTTATGGTCTCTGTAACACCGGTCAAATTTGCACCGAAATCAACAAGCCCGTTGCAGGTATTGATCCATTTATAGCAATTGTTCCAGATGGAACTGGAAAATTCATTGCCCGAATTGTAGGAAGTATTATAGTTGGCCACATTGGTGGTTCTGTTCCCGTTGGCAATTCTAAATTCATCAGTACCAATTGTCGTAAATGCTTCCAGTCCTTCTTCCGGGCCATATAAGCTGCGTAAGCCACCATATGCCGCATTAAGCCCACTTTCAATTCCCTGTGAAGTGGAGAAAAAGTCTTCGGTTAACTTGGAATGGTTTTCTTCAATCAGTTCCTTTTTACAACCAGTAAGGAGGGCTGCCGTGATGAACAGCAGGGAGAGCATATATGTTGTCTTTTTCATGGTTAGTCTTTATTAAAATGAAACATTTAAACCAAACAGCATAGACCACAAAGAAGGCGTAACCTCGTCTATGTTAAAATTGGTTTCCGGATCAAGCCCCTTCGCATCCCTTACATAAGGAGAGAAGAAAGTAAAGGGATTAGATGCCGTGGTATAAATCCTCGCCGATCTGGCTCCTATAAACTTTAACGATTTTGCCGGAAGTGTATAACCCAGGGTAATACTCCTGATCTTCAAATAGGAGGCATCAAACATATCCAGTGTGGATTTATAGACGGGATTTTGCAGTGTGGAATTTGGTTTTGGCCAGTAATTAACCGGGTTATCAGGTGTCCAGTAATCGACATCCAGGTTATTGTAGCCCGCCTGAAAAGTATTAGACCATCCTCCATGGATCCCCGACTTCAGTTTGCCCCCATATTTAAAATAGGTCACGAACGAGAAATCAAAGTTTTTATAGGCAAACCGATTGGTCATCCCACCTTCAAGCTTTGGCTGCCTGGCACCTAAAATCACACGGTCGTCTGCCGTAATTTTATTGTCCCCTGTTATGTCCGCTACTTTTACGGTACCCACCAGCGAATTTGATCCGGTCAGGTAAGCGCTTTCGTTGGCAACCAGGCCATATTTTATAGCGAGGGCAATATCTTCCGGCGTATTTTGCCACAGTCCTACCCGCTTATAATCAAAGATCACCCCATTAGGCGATCCCACAAACCAGGAGTTGGCCAGATCCCTGGTCGCACCAGAAGCTAATTTTGTGATCTCATTCCTATTGAAGAACACATTAAGGTCGGTTGTCCAACTGAACCCGTTTTTACCTGTTTCCTCAAAATTAATGGTATTCAGGTTAAACTCCATTCCCTTATTATTGGTACTTCCGATGTTGTTCCTGATCTTGTTATAGCCAGATGTTCTTGGCAGGGTCTGATACAGGAGAATATCACTGGTTTTCTGCTGGTAGTATTCGACAGATCCCGTGATCCGATTGTTGAAAAGTCCATAATCGAGGCCAAAGTTCAGCGTACTCGTATATTCCCAGCCCAGGGTAATGTTAGCAGGTGCATCCGGATTTGGGTAAGTTCCCTGCACATTGGTACCTCCATAGTTATAATAGATGCCCGTTAAACCACCAATGGTTTCATAAGCACCAATCGCCTGGTTTCCAATTCTGCCATAGCTGCCACGCAGTTTAAATGCAGAGATGGTCTTATTATTCTCCAGGAACTTTTCATTTTTAATGTTCCATCCAACCGCGGCTGAAGGAAAGGAATGCCATTGATTGCCGGCTGCAAGCCTGGAAGAACCATCGGCACGTAAAGTTGCGGTCAGGAGATATTTATTCTTATAGGTATAATTTAACCGGCCCATATAGGATAATATGGATGCTTTGGTAAACTCTCCCGTACTGGTTACGCTCGATGCATATTTTGGATTGTAATACTGGATGTAATCAGCTAATACATCGCGATAACTCACGTCGTTCACTTCGTTGCGTGTTTTTTGCAGACTGAACAGGCCCGTAAAATTCAGCGCATGGTCTTCCGCGATAGTTTTATCATAAGTAAGTATATTCTCTATTGTATAATTATAACCTGTAGCAGTTCTGTTGTAACCGTAATTCGGCGTTCCCAGCTGTTTGGTCGTATTGCTGGCATAA
>CBFGNP010000649.1:0-3131 GCA_965650095.1 uncultured Pedobacter sp.
GGTTTTTTCCTGCAATATCGTATCCGGTGCCATGGTCAGGCGAAGTACGTACAATTTTTAAACCGGCTGAGAAGTTTACGCCCGTGCCAAATGCAATGGTCTTGAAAGGGATCAGCCCCTGGTCATGATACATCGCCAATACCGCATCAAACTGTTTGTGACTTCCGTTTCCAAAGAAGCCATCGGCAGGGTAAGGACCAAAACAGATCACGCCTTTATCAAAGGCTTCCTGAATGGCCGGGATGATCACATTTTCTTCCTCCTTGCCCAATAAACCGTTGTCGCTCGCATGCGGGTTTAATCCCAATACTGCGATTTTTGGTTTTTCAATCCAGAAATCCTTCTTCAGGCTCTCATTCATCAATAGCAGTTTCTTCACAATTTTTTCTCTCGTGACGCTGACTGCAATATCTTTAACGGGTATGTGACCTGTTACAACGCCCACGCGAATGTCTTCGCTAATCATAAACATCAAAACATCAGCACTGTTGCTTTGTTCCTGCAGATATTCTGTATGACCTGGAAATTGAAAAGTGTCTGACTGAATGTTGTGTTTATTGATCGGTGCAGTAACCAATGCGTCAATTTCTCCTTTTATCAATGCTTCTGTCGCTTTTTGAAGGGATAATAACGCATATTTTCCACCTATTTCGTTTGACAGGCCCAGATCAATTTTTACATCTTCTTCCCAACAGTTAATCAGGTTGGCTTTTTTAGGATTCGCTGCGGAGGGATCATTGATGACATTAAATACAAAATCTGTTAATCCCAGAGCTTTTCTATGATAGGAAGCAACTTTTGTATGTCCGTAAACAATAGGGATACAGTAATCAAGTATGCTGTTGTGTGATAACGTCTTTAAGATCACTTCTAATCCAATCCCGTTGATGTCGCCAATGCTTATCCCGATTTTAATTTTATTGCTCATGCCTAAATAGAAATTTGGCGCAAAATACAGATTTTCACCTTAATGTTAGCCCAATACTAGCAAAACTTTACTTATTTTGCACCTTTTAAGGTAGAATATATGAGTTTGGTTAGGGCAAAAAAACATTTAGGACAACATTTTTTAACGGATAAACATATTGCCGGAAAAATTGTAAATGGCCTTATTCATACAGATAAATATAAACAGGTGCTGGAAGTTGGTCCCGGGATGGGTATATTGTCTGATCTGTTGTTGCAACGTAAAGATATCGAAACTTACCTCATCGATATTGATGTTGAATCCTATCATTTTTTGCAGCAAAAGTATCCCCAACTGGGAGACAGGTTAATAAATGGTGATTTTCTGGCACTTAATCTTTCGGATGTCTTTAAGGATAAGTTCGCCATCATAGGTAATTTTCCGTATAATATCTCCTCACAGATCTTGTTCAAAATATTGGAGAACAGGCAAAATGTGGTAGAAATGGTTGGCATGTTCCAAAAGGAAGTAGCAGAACGATGCGCTTCGAAATCAGGAACAAAGGATTATGGAATACTCAGTGTACTGATACAGGCCTATTATGATATAGAATATTTATTTACGGTTAAACCCGGGACTTTTAATCCACCGCCAAAAGTGAATTCAGGAGTCATCCGTTTAAGCAGGAACGATGTGGAGACACTGCCCTGTGATGAAAAATTATTCTGGCGTACCGTAAAGGCCGGATTTAATCAAAGGAGAAAGACCCTAAGGAACGCACTTTCAGGTGTGATTCCCAAAGATAAGATGGACACGCATCCATTTTTTGACAAGCGGGCCGAGCAGTTGAGTGTAGCAGACTTTATTGAACTCACCTCGCACCTCACACAGCTTTCGAAATAAATACACATTCGTACACATGAAAGGAAAAATATTAATTGTTGACGAGCTACATCCTGTATTCAAGGAAAATGCGGCTGCGTTGGGATATGAAGTGCATGACCAGCCATTAATTACCCGGGCAGAAACCCTGGCCGTAATTGCAGATTATGAAGGTATTGCCGTACGTACCAAGTTTTTAATTGATAAGGAACTGATGGAGGCTGCTCCAAACCTTAAATTTATTGCCAGGGCAGGGGCTGGGCTCGACAATATAGATGAATCTTTTGCCAAAGAGAGCGGGATAACATTACTAAATGCACCTGAAGGAAATATGGACGCCGTAGGAGAACATGCCATTGGTATGCTGCTGGCCCTCATGAATAATTTTCGAAATGCAGATGTAGAGGTGCGTAATGGGACCTGGGACAGGGAAGGTAACCGGGGATATGAACTAAAGGGTAAAACCGTTGGTATTATCGGCTATGGATTTATGGGGCGGAGTTTTGCTCAAAAGCTATCGGGTTTTGGTGTTCAGGTGATAGCCTATGATAAATATAAAACAGGTTTTAGTGACGCCTATGCCAGGGAGGTCAGCATGGAGGAGATTGTAAAGCATAGCGACGTGCTGAGTTTGCATATTCCACTGACTAAAGAAACCCGGCAGATGGTGGATGAGGAATATCTGCTTCATTTCCGCAAACCTATATTTTTCATCAATACGGCACGTGGGGAAGTGGTCAGTACCAAAGCTGTGCTTTCAGCACTGCGAGACAATAAAATAATCGGCGCCGGCCTGGATGTGCTTGAAGTAGAGAAGTTTCCCGGTTTAGGTGCGCAGGACTGGTTTAATGAACTTAAATCATCTGGTAAAATAATCTTAACGCCCCATGTTGCTGGCTGGACATTTGAATCCTACCGCAAGATCTCTGAAGTGTTGGCGGATAAGTTAAAGGGTGTAAAATAACCGTTCTCCTCCAAGGCTGCATTGCTTCGATATGTTTCTTGACAGAAAAATATCAAGGAAGGCTATGCCTTGTCAGAGAAGGTAATTTTCACTATCACTGGATGGTATTTTTATAGCCTAATAACTATCGCCTTCGGGTGCTCAGGATCAGCATTCTAGTAGAAGACCATTTACAAGGTGACATTACATAACTACCCAGATTTTACAGATTAAAGAAAGAATCTAGATCTTTTAAAAAATTTACCTGCATAATATTGGCTAATAATGAAAGTTAAAATTAGTGAAATAATTTGCTTTTGTGGTGGCACCCCATTATCTTCGTTTTAATGGAAGCAAGACTATGTAGGCTTAAAAGCCGATGTAGTCTTGTTTGTTTTT
>CBFGNP010000650.1:0-3128 GCA_965650095.1 uncultured Pedobacter sp.
ACATAATCCATCATACTCAGGGTCTCCTGGTGTTCTTCTTCCGTTTCTGTACAAAAGCCGGCAATGATATCAGATGAAATGGCACAATCAGGGATGATTTTCCTGATGGCATCGACCCGGTTGATGTACCACTCACGGGTATAGGTCCTGTTCATCAGTTCCAGTACCCTTGAGCTGCCCGATTGCACCGGTAAATGGATGTAATTACAGATATTATCGTATTTTGCTATGGTATATAAAACTTCATCGGTAATGTCCTTAGGGTGAGAAGTAGAAAATCTGACCCTCAGGTCAGGACTGATCAGGGCAACCTTCGCGAGTAACTGCGCAAAGTTGACTTCAGTTTCCGCATTTTCATCCGCATCATTCCCTTTCCATTTATAGGAGTCGACATTTTGCCCAAGCAGCGTCACTTCTTTATAACCCCTGTTAAACAGGTCCTGCGCTTCAGCAAGGATGGAGTAAGGATCGCGGCTTCTTTCCCGACCCCTGGTAAAAGGCACCACGCAGAAAGAGCACATGTTGTCACAGCCCCGCATAATAGAAATAAAAGCGGTGATGCCATTTCCGTTTAAGCGAACCGGATTGATATCAGCGTAGGTCTCTTCACGGGATAGCAGTACATTGATAGCTTTATGACCGCTTTCCACTTCAGTTAACAGCTGCGGAAGCTCGCGGTAAGCATCGGGGCCAACGACTACATCAACCAGCTTCTCTTCTTCCAGAAATTTTGATTTCAAGCGTTCTGCCATGCAACCCAACACGCCAACGATCAGCTTCGGATTTCTGCGTTTCTCGGCACCAAATTGTGATAACCTGTTCCGAACCCTTTGCTCCGCATTTTCGCGGATAGAGCAGGTATTGATAAATACAACATCAGCTTCCTTGTAGTCGCCCGTTGTTTCAAAGCCCTGATCCAGTAAAATGGAAGCAACAATTTCACTGTCTGCAAAGTTCATCTGGCAACCGTAGCTTTCAATATACAGTTTGCGTCCATTACGCACTAAAGGTGCATCAATAACCAAAGCTTCTCCCTGGCGCTCTTCATCGTGTGTTTTATCTGTCAGCTGTAAATCAATCATAAATGACTATCCTTATTATGGGCACCAAAAATACGGAATTTAATTTAGAAATGACAGATTGGCAGGAATTGAAATGAAGATCGTGTGACAATTGAATAAATGATAAAAAAAGAATCGGACGTTTGGCGCTTAAATTGCATGCGAGGAATATGCAGTTATTTGTTTATAAAAATGAATCTGGTAAATACCGGCTCAGAAAATGGGTGATAGCGGTTTTAGCGTTCTTGCTGCTCGTAGGTGCGGGGATTGCATTCCTAATTGCACGGTGGAAACCGATCCTCTCGCAGAAATTGAAAGACGGTGTATATAACCGTTCTTTTCATTTGTATAGGCTGGATTTTAAAGACATGAGCATTCACCTCTTCAGTGGGAGCGCAAGCTTGCATGAAGTATCCTTAATTCCGGATACAAGCGTTTACAGTCAGCTTAAAGCAACTAAGCTTGCACCTGTAAATCTCTTTCAGATAAAAGTGCAGGAGCTTCAGATTAACAGGATTGCACTGCTGACAGCTTACTTTAAAAGAGAAATAGAAATAAAATCGATTGTTTTGAATAATCCTTCGATCAACCTGATCCATTATAAAGTGGAGAAAGGCCCGGATGATGACAAAGAGAAGCGCACTTTATATGAGCTGATCTCTAATCGGGTCAAATCGATTGATGTGAAGGCCATTAAAATTATTGATGCAGACTTCGATTATATCAATGGAGCAAACGCGAAGACACTCAATTCAGTTAAACATTTAAGTATCAACGTCAATGATTTTCTGGTTGACTCGCTTTCGGGCTCGGATACTGCAAGGTTCTATTACGCGAAAGATATCGGCTTTGCACTAACCGGGTATAGATCGATCAGTAAGGATAAAATGTATACCATGAAGATTGACACCGTCAGTGGTTCTGTATTCCACAGATCTATAAAGGTTAAAGGGTTGCAAATGATCCCCATGTATCCTGATCTTACATTTACCCGGAAGTATCGTTATGGAAAAGACCGGTATAACCTTAAATTTAATGAGATCAGCTTTACAGGGCTGGATTTTGCGCTTCTTGATGCAGAAGGCAAACTCCATGCACAGGCCTTGAAAATAGGCCCCGCAAAGGTAAATATCTTTGTGAACAGAGAGCTGCCACCGCCACCAGGTTTCGACAAGGTCAGGAATTTTCCTCATGTAGCCTTAAAACGCTTGCCGATACAAAGCATTATTGATACGGTAAAATTGACAAATATTGACCTCGCTTATACCGAATATAATCCGATCAGTCAGAAACGCGGAACGGCCTATTTTCAAAATATAAGCGGAAAGCTCCTTAATGCGACCAATGATACAGTTCGTCTGGCTAAAAATAATCACGCGATAGCCGACCTGACAGCATTGGCAATGAAAACCAGCCGGATTAACGTGCACATCAACTTTAACCTGACGGATAAAAATGCCGCCTTTAGCTATAGCGGAGATGTGGCCCCTATGAACATGCGGGTTTTAAACCCTATGGCGAAGAACATGGGGCTTGTTGAAATTGAAAGCGGACATATGCAGAAAACCACTTTCCGCATACAGGCCAATGCCAGTGGATCTTCCGGTAAGGTTCAATTCTATTACAGCGATCTGAAGATAAAAGTGCTTAAAGAGGGTGAAGCCGGTGCCGCACCGAAAAAGAAAGGCTTGTTGTCTTTTCTGGCCAATAATCTTTTAATTATAGATGCGAATCCAACCAAAGGACAGCCTGCGCGCACGGCAAGCATCACCTTACAGAGAACACCAGCAGCATCCTTCTTTAACCTGATGTGGAAAAGCCTCTTTACTGGTATGCGCGAAACGGTCGGCCTTGGCATCGTCCCGGTTAAAACGCCGGAGGAGGCCATGGAAAAAATAAAAGATAAAAAACAAGAACGTCAAGAGAAGCGGCAGGAGAGAAGGAAACAGCGTCAAAAGGAAAAAGAAGCACAAAAGAAGGATTAACGAATTTAACTGACGCATTATTTGTATCTTAGGCTAAACAAGGTTGTCGCCTATGGCTGTTAAAGTTGGAAAGAAATACATC
>CBFGNP010000651.1:0-3128 GCA_965650095.1 uncultured Pedobacter sp.
CCACTGAGCTAATTGAGGCCGAGCCTGCACCCTATGTTTTGCAGACCAGCCTGGATGATTATTACGTAAGTTACCGGCTGAATGCCCATACCCATTCACCAAACCGTCAGGCAGTTATCTATTCTGCACTTCATGCCAATATTCAGGATGAGTTCAACCGTGCGGGCGTAGAGATTATGTCTCCTCATTACAAGGCGCTCCGGGACGGTAACGCGACTACCATCCCACAGGATTATCTTCCAGGCGATTACATTGCGCCACGATTCCGTACCGAAACCGAAGAAAACAAAAAAGAAACGAAAAACTAACGCTTATTAGAGCGTTAAATTCATAAGTCAAAAGCATAGACATTATTTCAGATGAACACCCAGGAAATTATAGCCATAACCATAGTACTTGCAGCAATTTTTGCTTATATCAACCACCGTTTTATCAAGTGGCCGCCAACCATTGGAATTATGGCACTCTCACTAATTTCCTCCATCCTGCTGGTGAGTCTGGGGAGCTCCAGATCACTGCTTTCAGAGAAGGCCATTTCGCTTGCTACCTCTGTAGATTTTCAGGATGTGCTGATGAACTTTATGCTGAGCTTTTTACTTTTTGCCGGAGCGATACATATTGATGCCAGCAAGCTTAGGGCCGAGCGCCTGCCGGTCCTTGTACTGGCCACTGTAGGTATCCTTATTTCAACATTTGTAGTTGGGATATTGGTATATTTCCTTTTTGGATGGTTTACAATGCCTATCCCATTGATATACTGCCTGCTTTTTGGTGCGCTAATCTCCCCTACCGATCCTATTGCCGTTCTTGGTATACTTAAAAAAGCAAATATTCCCGCGAGTTTGGAGCTGAAAATTTCCGGTGAGTCGTTATTTAATGATGGTGTTGCAGTGGTCGTGTTTGTGAGCCTGGCTGAAATTGCGCGTTCAACAACAGGAGATTTTTCCCTCATCTCGATAGGCAAGCTTTTTTTTATCGAAGCATTGGGCGGTCTGTTTTTTGGCCTATTGCTTGGTTATATCGGATATCTGGCTTTGCGGAGCATTGATGACTATAAGGTCGAGGTGCTCATTACCCTGGCCATTGTAACCGGGGGATATTTTCTGGCAGGCAGGCTTCATGTATCGGGACCACTTGCCATGGTTATTGCAGGGATTTTTACGGGCAATAAGTCAAAGCGGGAGGGCATGTCAGATCTTACCAGGGATTATCTTGGCAAATTCTGGGAAATGATCGATGAGATCCTTAATGCTGTACTTTTTCTTTTCATCGGTGTGGAGATGCTTATTATAAAAGTAGAATCAACGGTATTCTGGATCGGGATCATCAGTATCGGTATCGTGCTACTGGCCAGGTGGATTTCGGTGATCATACCGGTCTCATTAATGCGCTTTAAGGTAAAGTTTGAAAAACATGCAGTGACTATAATGACCTGGGGCGGGCTGAGGGGTGGTATTTCGGTGGCCCTAGCACTTTCCTTAAGCCCCTCGATGTACCGGGAACAGTTCGTACTGATCACCTATATTATTGTAGTCTTTTCTATTCTGGTCCAGGGATTGACTATTGGAAAGGTTGCGAAAGGACTTGGGTTCTAAGGAAAAGCCGAACGTCATATAATCTTCTCCCCCTTTTTGAACGGGCTGAGACAGCACCAGGATTAAAGCGCACAGCAGCAGCTGAACAATATGGAAAGTTGATCCGCGACGCGGATTAATGCTGGCTTTTTTAAGCATATTTTTTTCATTAAGTTTTAAAATGACTACTTTGGGCGCTAACCAAAGAATTTACAAAACCGATGAAAATAACCAAGAAAATCTCTGTTTATCTCGCGGTCGCTTCCATCACATTCGCTGTGATCGGACTCATTGGCTGGCTTACGGGAAATGGTGCACTCAAAAGTTTCTTCTCTGCTGAAGTGTCTATGAAATTCAACATGTGCCTGATGATCATCCTAAGCTCCTCGGGCATCCTGTTATACAATTTTGGACATCGAAAACCTGCAATTGCCTTATTTTTGCTCGTAGTGCTTTTTAGTCTTCTGATACTCTTTGAGCACATCTTCCAGATTAACCTGGGCCTTGATGAGCTCATCTTCACTGATAAGATCGAAAATCCATTACTGGAGGCGCCCGGTAGGGTATCAGCCCTGGGCTGCATCAACTTGCTGCTCTTCTGTGCAGCTATGTTATTTGCCGCTAATGGCAGGTATTACTCCGCGCAGCTTTTTGCAGGGCTTCTTTTCCTTTTTATCTATGGGTCGATTTTGGGCCATGTGTTCCACATCACCGGCCTTTATCGCCAGGGCTATTATTCGGGTATGGCCATCCACACCACGCTAAGCCTTCTTCTGCTGGTAACGGCACTATTTTTTAACCTTTCGGGAAGCGGCTGGACGGCTTTCTTTTCCGGAAAGCTAAGCTCGAGAAACCTGCTCATCTACGGCTTCAGCTACCTCGCCTGCGCTGCGCCGCTGCTGGTTGCGTTTTATATCTTTTTTCTGAAAAACTCGGGGCAGTCTTCGACGTTCGGACTGCTTTCGATAATCATAGCATCGTTCCTGGTGAGCCTTCCTCTGGCCTATCTTGCCAGGGTAAAGTTAAATAGAATGGATGAGGACTTAAGAATGGCCAACGAACGGCTGGAGCTTTCCATGGAGGCAACGGGACTGGGACTTTGGGACCTTGATATTCCCAGCGGGGTAATTGAGCGGTCAGAAAAACATGCATCGCTTTTTGGTGAGGAGTTTTCGGCCTATACAACAAAAGAACACCTTGAAAGCCTGATTTTCCCTGAAGACCGGCCGCGGATGAAATCTGCTTTCGAAGATGCGCTCAAAGGGGCAAGGCTTCGTATACAGTTGCGCACTATACCATCAGACGGCAGCATAAGGTGGGTACTTATTTCAGGAAAGATGCGCAAAGACCGGGATGGAAATCCTACACGGATGCTGGGCACGATTATGGACATTACCGAACAGAAAGAGGCAGAAGCAAAGAAAGAATCATTTATCGGCGTTGTGAGCCACGAGCTTAAAACCCCCTTAACTGCCTTCAAATCCTATTTACAACTTGCCGCCAGGCTTTCAAAGGATTCGCAGAGCGAACAGGTTTCTACGATCCTGGAACGTG
>CBFGNP010000652.1:0-3126 GCA_965650095.1 uncultured Pedobacter sp.
GCTTTTACAATTTCCTATGACCAGTCGTTTAAGGAAGTTATTGAAAACTGTGCTAAAATTGGGAGAAAGGACCAGCAGGGGACTTGGATCAGCGGGCATATGCAGGAAGCTTATGTTCAGTTACATCAGCTCGGCTATGCGCATAGTGTAGAGGTATGGCGGGATGAGCTGCTGGTGGGCGGACTGTATGGTGTGCAGATGAACCAGGTTTTTTGTGGGGAAAGTATGTTCAGCAAGGTCAGCAACGCCTCTAAATATGCCTTGATATGGTTATGCCGGAACAAGGGTTTTCAATTGATAGACTGTCAGCTGCCTACGGATCATCTGATGAGCCTGGGTGCCAGAATGATCAGCACTAAAGAATATACCGGCTATCTGAATGCTATTTAAGCAGTTCGCTGATGTCTTCCTTACTGAGCGATTTAAAGAAGCTCTCTTCCGTAGTAATAAGTGAGCTTGCTAACCGTTTTTTGCGGTTTTGAAGTGCCAGTATCTTTTCCTCGACCGTATCTTTGGCGATAAACTTATAGATAAAAACTTTCTTTTCCTGTCCAATCCGGTGTGTACGGTCAATCGCCTGTTGCTCAACCGCTGGATTCCACCATGGATCAAGAATAAAGACATAATCTGCCTGTGTCAGGTTTAAGCCAACACCTCCGGCTTTTATAGAGATCAGAAAGACTTTCAATGCAGTGTTCTGCTGAAATTCTGCTACGATCTCGCCGCGGTTTTTAGTGGTGCCATCAAGATAGGAAAAAGGAATTTTTTCCGCGTCGAGGTATTGCCTGAAAATCGCCAGATGCTTTACGAACTGCGAGAAAATAAGCACCTTATGCCCTCCCTTTAGAACGTTATCCAGTGTGTGTACTACATTTTCGAATTTGCCCGAATCAGAGGTATAGCCCTCATCAATCATCACGGGATGATTGGCCAGCTGCCGTAAAGCGGTAAGGCCCTGTAAAAGTTGTACCTGTTTTTTTGCATAAGTGCCATCATCCATGCTGTTTAACAGGTCGTTCCGGTATGCCGATTTCGTTTTCTCGTAATAGGCAGCCTGGTCTTCGCTCATATTGCAGTAAAAGATCTGTTCGGTTTTAGAAGGCAGTTCTGCAGCAACCTGTTCCTTTGTCCGGCGTAATACAAATGGTTTGATGATGGCTTGTAGTTTCCGCGCCTTATCCTCATCTTTCTTCTTTTCAATGGCCTGAACATATTCTTCATTAAAGAAAGCCTGTGTACCGAGAAGTCCGGGATTGAGAAAGGTCAGCTGCGTCCACAGGTCGCTCACCGAATTTTCTACCGGCGTGCCGCTAAGAATTAATTTATGTTTCGATTTGAGTACCCGTACCGCTTTGAAAGATTTGGATGAAGGATTTTTGATGTTTTGACTTTCATCCAGTATAATGTAGCTGAAATAAAATTCTTTAAGCGCATCTATATCCACTCGTGTAATGCCATAAGTGGTAATGATGATATCGAAATTCGCGAAACGGCTCACATCTTTATTTCTGGTGGTTCCTGTGTGCGCATGTATCTTAAGCTTCGGGGTGAATTTTTTTGCCTCATTTAGCCAGTTGTATATGAGCGAAGTCGGCATAACAATTAAAGAGGTGCTGTGTGTGGAGTTGGCCTGGTCCTCTTCTTTTAGCTTTTGCAGCATGGCCAGGGTTTGGATGGTTTTACCTAAACCCATGTCATCGGCAAGGCATCCGCCAAAATTATATTCTCTTAAAAAGCTGAACCAATTGTAGCCTGCCTTTTGATAGCTGCGTAGATCGCCTTTAAAATTTACCGGCATTTGCGTTTCGGCAATATCTTCGAAGTCATTCAGCTTCTGCAATTTGCGGCTTAAGGTGATGTTGGCAATGCTGTCTTCGGCTAGGTCATTGATCAGACCGATATGGTGTTTTTTAAGTTTCAGTGTTTTTCCACCATCGGTCAGGCTAAACAGGGTGCCATACTGGGTAAACCATTTGTCAGGTATGATGGCAATTGATCCGTCGGGCAATATGAATTCTCTTTTTTTATGAAGTATATGCTGTTTTAAAGCGATAAAAGGGATGGGGTGACTGCCAAAATAAACAATGGCATTGATATCGAACCAGTCGTTATCCTCTTTAATATCAAAGCTGATTTTGTTCACCGCAAACAAAAATCGCTTATTTCCTTTATGCTGCTCGATTTCAAAACCCTGGTTGGTCAATTGTTCCAGGTGCTCATTGACCCAATTGATCACTCCATAAGAAGGGTCTGAATCCTGCTCTGCCGGCAATTCCAGATGGTGGTAAAGTGCGCTGGTTTTCTTCAAGCCAAGACCCAAAAGGTAATCGAACTTTTCCTTTTCCCAGGTTACATCTCTTTTTATACGGGTAAAAATGTAATTGTCCTGCTCTTTATGCAGATGAACGGTTACCTTTTTTTCGTTTCCCATGGCAAAAGTATGCTCGCCGTATTTAAAGTATAATTGCAGCTGAGAGATTCCCGCATCAACATAGATAACCTTGATGATGGGACTGGGTTCATATTTCTCCGTTTTAATGTCAAAACCCTCTGCATAAACATGGTACTTTTCTATCAAGGGCCCCACAAATTTCCCGAAGTAGGCGTCTTCCGTAGCTTTTGGAATGGTAATGTAGCGTTTATTTAAAAACGGAAGTAGTTTCTTTCCTTCTATGTTCTGCTCAAAATAGTAAAGCATGTCATTAAGCAACAGCCAGGACGGCTGGTTGCTGATCACCTGCGCATCCTTAAACATAAAATCAATGCGCAGGCCCTGGTATTTTATAGTAGGAAAATAACGGGTCTCTGTATCGTTCCGCCTAAAATGAAACAGCACTGTTGAAGGCTCAACGGCAATTTCTATTTTTCTTTCGGCAGGCCATCCATCCTTATCCATCAGGTATAAGGAGCCTTCCAGCTTTAAAATATCCAGGACTTCGGATAGTTTTTTCTCGATCCTGGGACGGACGCTCTCATAAAATTTTTCGTTAAAAAACTTGCTGAAAAATTCTACCGGCCGGATTGCTTTCTTGTGAAATTTTTTAATGATGAAATCCTGCTCCGTTTCGTCCAGTATTTTAATCAGCTTAAAATCTGTTTCTGTAAGGTGTTTGGTAAACTCCTTTG
>CBFGNP010000653.1:0-3115 GCA_965650095.1 uncultured Pedobacter sp.
GCTATCATAATACAAAGTTATATGTTTTATATAGTAATATGCAATACATAGTACTATAAAAAAGACAATATAAATCATACAAGTCTGATTATCAGTACAATAATTTATCACAAACTGTAAGATTGAAAACAGAAATTTAAGCAAAAGGAAAAAACAGGAAAGTTATTAACATTTCCACAGCCTTCAATGTTTATGGCGCATAGTTTGCTCTTTCCTCGTACACCTATCAAATACATCTACCTATGTTAATCAAACTTAATCCGATCGCCCAGATTTTTGCCAGGCAGAAAGAAGAGAAAGTAGCTAAGCCCTTAACAAAAAAAGATTGGGTTAATGCCGACCGAATTGTAATGGTTATCCTATTTGCCAGTGTGATTATTGGTGCAATTATCTTTTCATAGCGTTGTTTATAACAACAACGTATCAATGCGGTGAGCCTGAACCCGGCTTTGCTGGGGCGACCAGCTGTAAATGGTAAAATGTCCATCCTGTGAGGCGACCAATGCAGTAGCGTCTCTTTGATCGTGCACAAACTGAGCGGCAGAAAGATGCCTCGTTCCACCTACTTTAGCAGGGTGAATCACTACAGCAGCACCTCCGAGGATTGGTTCTGAGAATAATAATTCATCGATATTTTCTTTGCCTTTTGCCCTGCCTATCTTGGCTCCAAAAGCCAGTAATTCATAGTCATTACTGATGATCGTTGCTCCATCAACGGCTGTTAATCCAGCAAGATGCTCCACCTCACGTCTTAAAGCGGTCTGCCAAAAGATCTGGCTGGCTTCCTTTCTATCCTGCTGTAATAATTTCGACAAACCTGTGAAAGAGGGTTGGATTCCATATTGGATAGGCTTTATAATAGATTGCAGCCAGTTCTTGGTATCATTTGAAACCACCAGCAACGTTCCGCCGCGGCCATGCGCCCGCATGGAGACTGCCAGCTGGATCAGCACATTAACTGAATCATTCCAGTAGGATGGTGCAGTAAGGTCAAGCAGCGACAACAGCATCGGCGGGCAGTCGGGCAAATTGGTATGATCCCCATCTACCATTTTTACCTGATCTCCCTTAAGTACCGCTATATTGGTGAACTTCCCAAAGCCATAAATCCGTCTGTGCTTGATCACCAATAAGGCTGGCTCAGAAACGTCTAATACAAAACAAAAATTGGGAATACTTACTGTCGTTCCCCAAACGTACAATTCGCCTTCCTCGATCCAGATTCCTAAATGGATACCTGCACGCTCTACACCGGGCGCAATTTTAGTTAAGGTACCCGGATTTAAAGGCAAGCGTTGTTTAAACAGCAAAGGATTACCTGCCTGTTCAGGCGGTAAAAAAGCAAGCGATATTTTTGGGGAGTGTCCTTCTTCTTTGCGTAAGCTTGCCCAAAAAGTGGCATCAATAATGGCCTCAACTACTGCTGCAGTAGGCAAAGGCGCAAGATCTTCTTCACCGCTTTCGTTGGCAGCAGCAAGATGCTGCGCAAAAATAGCCTCCACTTTTGGGGCAATAATCTTTGCAGCCTGATACGTTGTCCGGTAAATCATGCCCTAAAGTTAATTGATTTAGGGCAAACCTCCGCATCATTTAATTGTCAATCTCACACCTAAAAAAGCTCTTATATTCTGGTTTGGCCCGTAAACATAAGTGGGATCGAAAGTTAAGTTATAGGGATTGCCGACTCCCGGATGTTTGTCGAACGGATCGTTTGCACGGGCAATGATAAATGGATTTCCACGGTTAGGGGTCCAGTTAAGCAAATTTTTAATCCCGCCGTATAGCTCGATCTTTTTGAACCCTGCATAGGTGAGCTGGATATTCTGAATACTCCAGGTGGGCGAATATTCCCTGCGTGGATCAGTTTCACTTAAAAGCGGCAGGCGCATCGGGCTGTAAATATTTCCCGTATAGTCCAAGGTTAGCTTAAGCGGATTAATCTTGTACGAGACTGCCCAGGTCCCCGAAAATTTCTCCGTAAGGATTTGCTGTTTTTTTATTCCATGCTCATAAGTAGCCACATCCTGATAGGTACCCCCAACAATTATTTTCAGCCCCTTGGTTAAGGTCAGGTCCATGTTTGCACTGAAGCCTTTGCTGATCGCATATCCATCCAGGTTATTGTAGATGATTTTATCCGGGTCAGAATCAAAATCACCAATGATCCTGTTGTTAAAATACGTATAAAAGGCGGATGCTTCTATCCCAAAGAAAGTGCCATCAGCACCATAGATTTTTTTCAGAAAGTTCAGGTTTACATTATAAGTTTTTTCGGGCTTTAGTTCAGCTGCGACGACTACTGCTCTCGCTCCGGTCAACGCAGCATGGTCCTCCGTAAAAATATTTACCACCCTAAAACCCGTTCCGGCATTTAGGCGCAGAACATTATTTTCGTTAATGCTCCATTTGTATGCCACACGAGGCGTAAATATGTTTCCATGAACAGAATTGTAATCATACCTGAAACCGGCAAGGAACTTATGCTTTGGCGACAATGTGATTTCGTCCTGAACAAAAAGACCAGGCAGCCAGGTGTTCTTTTTCAGGTCCTGATTCAGCCCTGTAGTGGCCGGTGTGTTGTCATCATAATAGGTATATCGAAGTGCTGCACCAAATAGCAGATCGTGATTCTGGACGCGCTTATCCCAGGTCAGCTGTGCAAAGCCGATCTTCTGTTCAGCAATATAGGAAGTTGTTCCATAGCGGCTGTCCTGATCGTGTTCATTGTAGGAAAAAGCCAGAAACAGCTTTTCTTTTACAGGTAACTGATAATTTCCGATCAGTTCCCAGCGATTGGTATAAATGCTTTCCCCGTATACCTGATCGCCGCCTCTGTATGACTTGTTCCACTGCATTTCTCCGCCCCAGCGGTCCTCGTAAACATATCGGCCACCCAGCGTGAATATCCGTTTATCCTTTCTGTTAAAGCTCCACTTTTGGAAAACAGAAATCCTGTCCTGCAGCGTAACGTCTGTAAAATTATCATGGTTATGATCTACAGGGTTTCCGTATTTAAAATAATTGATACCGGTAAGCACATCGGCCTTGCTACCTGCCTTGAACTTAAAGCCAACATCCGTATTCAGCTCCGCGTAGCTGGTGGTAAATATATCGG
>CBFGNP010000654.1:0-3110 GCA_965650095.1 uncultured Pedobacter sp.
GACATATTGGAGACTATCCTGAGCATAGCCATTCAGCTTTAAAAAGGAAATCAATAAGATGGACAACCGGAGACCGGTTTTTAAGGTTCTCTTTCTCATATGTTAAGGATCTAAAGGATCAAATGGGTTAGCGTGAAGCGAAAGTTTATTGGGAAGGTATGCAGATTCCGTCGGACTTATTTTTGTAAGGTGTTCATAAGGTAAATAGCCAAGATCACGAATTGCTGTTTTCGCCATATTGCCCTGGATATAGCGGCTCTGGGATTCATCAGTTACAATTATCACTTCTTTTTCTTCAGGTATCCTGAAATTGAAGATCATACGATTGAGGTTTCTAAGGTTTGTTGTGGTATGTCTGGCGTAAGGCTCTATAAAAACCACATTATCAGGTATCTTTAATACCGATACCAGGTATTTTTTCATTTCTACTGCTTCACACCAGGGCGTTTTATTAGGATGAACATGGCCTCCTGAAACAACTATAAACGGTGCAAGCCCTGAATAATACCGTTTTGCAGCACTATCACAACGTTTTGCGCCATTGGGATCCAACCGTACGCCCTCCTGTTCAGGGCCAAGGCCAGGCACCAGGATAACACTGTATCTGTACTTATCCCAGTCCACTTTGCCAATGTGCTTAACGGCAGAACTGTTTGAGCCCTTTTGTAACGGTTCGTAGCGTATTGCTTCATCTCTTCCGTTAATCAATAGAATTTGGATACATGCCAGCATCGTACTTCTATAAAACGATCTTTCTCTCCCCTTGTGCAGAGCGGCTAATTTTCCCAGCTTTTGGTTTAACTGTGCCAGAAACTCCTTGTTTAAAGGATCAAAACTAGCTGCATCTATTTTCGGATAAGTAGGCGGCGTTCCTTTTAAATAGACATTTAAAATGCGATTCATGGAAAGTGCGACCGATTCCCATGACTTTCGTACGAAAACTGAATCTATCCCGGTATCAAAATTCGAATAGAAATTTGAAGAACGTAGCTCGTATAAAAACGGCTTGTATTTCTGAGCATAACGGATCAACTCGCCTCCAATCTGATGGATTTGAACCGGTGTAAATTGCATTGCATCCGCATAACAAGTTCCTGAACTACAATTCGTAACTGCACTGTCTAAACGCAGCATGCGCGTTGCAGCAATCTCTTCCAGTACACTATTCTCCCCAATCGGGTGCTTTTCCAACAGGTATAAGAAATAAAAATTCTTAGTCAGGATGCCATCAGCTGGTTTATGTAAAGCAGGCACATAGCTGGTCCCCAATACGGGGACCAGGCTACATAAAATTAAAAGCAGTAAACCGGTTTTTTTAATGGTACAAAATATTCCTTTCATCACTCAGCTATTTTTTTGTCGTAATTTTCACAGAAACCGGATAATGATCAGAGCTAACCTCCGTAAAAGCATCGGCAATGACAGCCGCCGAGGAAACGCTGTGCTTTAAATCATCACTTACAAAAATAAAATCTATTCGCGAGGATACATCCGGCCCTTTTTTCGGTTCAAATGCTTTTGGATGAACGGTCTTTATGAAAGCGGTATGTTTCAGTTTCAATGCGTCGATGAAGCCACAATCCAGGATACTTTGTATGACCGAATAATCGATCTTTCCATCAGCCAGTTTAAGTATTGGCGGATATTTCTTTTCGTAATTCAAATATCCCCTTACCAGCCGGCCATCTGAATAATTTGCAGAGTCAGCAGGAGAAACCGTATTGAAATCACCCATCAGCACCCATTGTTTGCTATCCTCTGCCGATTGTATGGCCGAAAGTACGACCTGCACCTCACTTCTCCTTTTTCTATAATCAAAAGGTGTGAGGTGCAGTACTGCTACATGAAAACCTTCGACCTCTGCTATAATCAGGCCCCTGTCCATACCCTCCGTTATTTTTCTGATACCTTTAATCGGATATTTCGAGGTAATGGCTACCGGGTATTTTATCCCTTCAGTTAGCAGCGAAGCATAGGGATGTCCATAGCTTGCCGCAAGTTTTTCGAGCTTTGCCTGACTAAAGCCTGTAACTTCCTGAAGAGCCATAACATCAGGATCCTGCTGTTTCGCCCAAGATACAAAGGCCGGCTTGCCGGGTAAAGAGTCGAGCCTCATTCCCTGCAGAATATTGTAGGAAATAAATTTCATATGTTTTTTTTGCCCAAAGGACAGTTGGAAACAGAACATTGCAAGCAATAAAAAAATAATGGATTTTTTCATCTTATGTATATGATATGAACTTTTCAATTTATTTCCAGCCATCGTTTTGTACCAGATTTTTATTGAGGTTTAGGTCTTCCACTGGAATTGGATAAAGATAATCTTTAGATTCATCGAATTTCATCGTTGTCCCCTTTAACGGATCAAAATTACCAGAGCTGACGTTGCTTAGCTTTTTCTGATTTACATTCACAATACTGGAAGTTCCGGCCGGTGCTCCTGAAGCATTCCCTGTATGCAAAAACACATCTGCTTTACCATCGTTATTAAAATCAAAAGCACCTAAACCCGGAAAATAGATACCCAGCAATGGCTTCTCCATTTTTTTACCTTCTTTCCAACGCATCAGATCATCCCATCTCAGGCCCTCATTGAAAAGTTCGATTCTTCGTTCCCTTCTGATTTCCAGAATAACCCCTTTATTGGCACCCGCATCGGTATTTGAATACATGGAAGCTAAATAGGGATCCGGACTAGCATTGGCGGCAGACATGTTTAATGGTGGCATACCAACCCGATCTCTTAGTTTATTGATGGTCTTGTCAAGATCAGTTTGGGTCAGCGTGCCCAGTTCCGCTTTGGCTTCTGCCGATACCAACAGTGCTTCTGCGTAGCGGAAAAGGATCAGGTCAAAATAGGAACTGTTGGATGCCCATTGATCGCGGGTAGATAAGGCTTTGATCACCCGGTAACCGGTAGTCGTGATACTCATATTAACAGGTTCCCTAACGGTCTCACCATAGGCAGCAAATTCCGGCCCCGCAATAGTTTGGGTCAGTCGGGGATCACGGTTCTGCATTTCTTCATAATATTGCCTGGTGTTGTAGCCCGGCTGATCAGTAAAACGCGAACCATCTTTCATCAGATAGCTGTCTATCAAATCCTTAGG
>CBFGNP010000655.1:0-3103 GCA_965650095.1 uncultured Pedobacter sp.
TTTTTGCCTGGGCAAGAATGAGTGTGATCCAGACAGGCTCTATCGCTTTGCTTTCGTATATCTTCGGCGACTATTTTTCACAGATCTATAATTTAGGAGAGCATTCTTCTTTCATTTATGCAGCCGGTGTTATTATTGTCCTTACAGGAATTAATATTGCGGGGATACGCCTGGGAACAGGAACGCAAAGGCTTTTTACCTTGTCCGAAATTGCTGGTGTACTCCTAATCATCACCGTTGGGTTACTACATTCCGGTCAGCCAGAAACGATGTATCAGGTTCCCCAGGCAGCTAACTCCGGCAATTCGCTGGGCCTCGCCATGGTTTTTGTGCTGCTCACTTTTGGAGGATGGAATGAGGGGGCTTATATTTCCGCCGAGCTTAAATCAGGCAGCAAAGGCATGATCAGGTCTTTAGTCATCAGTTTGCTCGTCATCACTGTTTTATATCTCTTAATCAATGTAGCGTATATCAAGGTGCTCGGCCATCCGGGACTATCGAAGTCGGCCGCCGCCGGAGCAGACCTCATGCAGCGCACATTAGGCCGCTCCGGCATCTACGTGATCGGAATTATGGTAGCCATCTCGGCCCTGACCTCGGCTAATGCAACAATCTTTACAGGGGCAAGAACAAATTATGCCTTAGGACGTGATTTCCTGATCTTTTCTTTCCTGGGTAAATGGAATGAGCAGGCTTCGGGCCCCTTGAATGCTTTTCTTATCCAGGGCTTGGTTTCCCTTGCGCTGATCTCTTTGGGATTGATTACACGCAGTGGCTTTGAAACCATGATAGAATATACGGCGCCGGTATTTTGGTTCTTCTTCCTGCTTGTGGGTATTGCGCTTTTTATATTAAGGAAAAAAGAACCCAAAATTCACAGGCCTTTCCGGGTACCACTGTATCCGCTTACCCCAGCCATTTTTTGCCTGAGCAGCGCCTATCTTTTGTATTCAAGTCTGATGTATACCGGGATAGGGGCTTTGGCAGGTATTTATGTCTTGCTTGCGGGAGTGATCATTCTCCTGTTCTTCAGAAAACCCGACCATCCCGTGGGTAGCCGGGAAACCGCGAAAATATCAACCAATTCTGTTTAAACCTTATCATTGATATGATCATTTACTTAAAAAACAAAACCATGAAACAAAAAGTAAAATCTCTGCTCAGTTCAGTCTTGCTGATTTGCGCGACAACGATCTATGCGCAGGAGCCACCAAAGCTCGACGTCCCCTATGTACCTACCAGCCAGAAGGTTGTTGATGCCATGTTGAACCTGGCCAATGTCCAACCAGGGGATGTGGTATACGATCTTGGCTGCGGCGACGGCCGGATTGTAGTCACTGCCGCTAAAAAACACGGCGCAACAGGAATGGGCTTCGATATTGATCCGAAACGAATCGCGGAAGCCAATGAAAATGCCAGGAAAGCAGGTGTGACCGGTAAAGTAAAATTCGTAAATGCCAACCTTTTTGAAACCGACCTTAAGGGCGCTACCGTTATTACTATGTATCTGTTGCCGACAGTAAACATGAAGCTGCGTCCAAAAATCATGGCCTTAAAGCCGGGAACGAGGATCGTTTCCCATGCGTTTAACATGGGCGATTGGCAACCAGAAAAAGTTGAGGAAATCGATGGTGCTACCATTTATCTCTGGACCGTACCGCAGAAATAGCGAAATGAACAAAAAAAGAGGCTGATCATCTTTTTATCTAATGACACAACCTCTTTTTATTTTTGATTGCAATGACTAATTTTTCTGAAACTCGACCCTTCGGTTTAAGATCCGTCCCTCTTCGGTACTGTTCGACGAAGCCGGTTGCGTAGCTCCATATCCTTTTACAGTTAGGTTATTTGAACTTACCCCAGCATTTACCAGGTATAATTTAACAGAATTTGCCCTGTCGATTGACAAAGACATATTGTGTTCTGCTGAGCCTTCAATGGAGGAGTGACCGTTTAAAATGAATTTCACCGATGGATCTTTTTTCATTTCTCTGGCCGCTTTATCCAATACTTCAAAAGAGGCTGTTTTCAGGACATCAGAATTAAATTCGAACTGAACATTGCCAAAGTTATAATCCGGCTTTTCCTCAACTGGCGGAGGTGGGGGTGTGGGCGCTGGAGCAGGTTCGGGTTTTTTCTCCTCAACCGGTGCAGCAGGTTTTTCGACAGGCGGTGCCGGTTTGGCTATTGCTTTCTTCGTTTTACAGGATTGGAAGGATAGGACAAACAGTACCACTACTGCCAATAATAAACTGGTTTTTAAAAGTCTCATTTGTTTTTTGTGTTTGTAATGTTAAAAGTTTTCTGTGTTTGTAATGTTAAAAAATATTTCCAGATCTAAGAAAAAGAGAACACTCATTTTAAAACGAACGTTTTACACAAATAGTGTTAATGGCATTAACCCATTGCGCGGGGCGAAGATTTCAAATAAAGCTTTTGTCAATAATCCCCTTGATCACCTCATCCAGTTCTGCAGCGGAAATATAAAGATAATTCAGCAATTCTTTATCCGCCGGTACATCTCCCCCGGCCTCATTTAACAGATCTACCAGTGCAAGTATACGCGCCAAAGGAGCCCTCACAAGATGGGTTTGAGCCCAGGCGATTTCCCTAAGCTGAACGTTGTGCTGCTTGATGGCATCTTCTGCCTCTTTTCTTTCCGTGATATCAACGCCGATACACTGGATCTCTGAAGGATTGCCTTTTGAATCTGTTAAGCCTATGAAATGCCAGAAGGTAGATCTCATCCCTCCTCTTTTATGAGGCTTATCAATTTCTATCTGGTAAACTTCGTTCGGATGCCGCAGGCAATTTTTGCCGACCTCCCTCACCTCTTCATAACTGTCGGGTGATATTGAATTCATCGTGTTGTACCCTAAAAAGTCGTTTTGCCCATATAGCCACCCGAAGTCTTCCCTATATTTATTGTTATAGTAAGTATAATTGCCGTTTAAGTCCGTTCGGATCACGTAGTTGGTCTGCGCGTCTACCAGGCTTCTCAACCGCGATTCGCTGGCCAGCAGCTTCTCCTGTATCTTTTTACTCTCGGTAATGTCCAGACAAGCACCAATCATTTTTACGGCGGCCCCCTTAGCAGATTTTA
>CBFGNP010000656.1:0-3102 GCA_965650095.1 uncultured Pedobacter sp.
CTCCCTGATCAATATGCTCGTGAACCAGCATGGTCTTGCAAAAACCTCACAGCGGCCTGGAAAAACCCAGCTTATCAATCACTTTTTGGTAAACGAGAAATGGTATATAGTCGATCTACCCGGTTATGGATATGCCAAAGTATCTAAAAATAGCAGAGAAAACTGGGAGAAATTTATTCGTAATTATATTACCAAGAGAGAAAGTCTGCAATGCGTATTTGTGCTTATAGACAGCCGCCTGGAGCCTCAAAAGATTGACCTCGAGTTTTGTTGCTGGATGGGAGAAATTCAGATTCCCTTTGTACTGGCCTTTACCAAAGCGGATAAACAATCGTCAGCAAAAACAAGTCAAAATGTTGCTGCATTTAAAAAAGCACTGGGAGGCTGGTTTGAAGAAATTCCACCTTCATTTGTAACCTCGGCCGAAAAAAGTGTAGGAAGGGATGAGATCCTGGAATTCATAACCCGGGTAAATCTCGATTTTGCCATGCCTGTCCTGTCTCCAAAAGAAGAAATTTAATTATAATCCTACATGAAGAAGTATTTTTCATTGGTACTGTTTGCGCATTCTATCTTTGCCATGCCCTTTGCTATGATTGGCTTTTTTCTGGGGGTAACGACCACGGAAAATCCATTTAACTGGCTTAAATTGGTCCTGGTATTGTTATGCATGGTATTTGCGCGTAATGCAGCTATGGCTTTCAACAGGTATCTTGACAGAAATATAGATGCCAAAAATCCACGTACGCAAATGCGTGACATTCCTGCCGGAAAGGTGTCTGCCGGGGAAGCGCTGGTATTTGTGATCATCAACTGTTTACTTTTTGTCATCACAACTGCCTTTATTAACAACCTATGCTTATACCTTTCACCTGTTGCCCTTTTTGTGGTACTATTTTATAGCTATACTAAACGTTTTACTGCATTGTGTCATATGGTTTTGGGCCTGGGCCTTTCACTGGCACCTATAGGAGCCTACATTGCCGTAACAGGCGCATTTAATCTGGTACCGGTACTTTATTCTTTTGCCGTATTGTTTTGGGTTAGTGGCTTTGATATTATTTATGCGCTGCAGGATGAAGCGTTTGACAAAGGCGAAAAACTACATTCGATTCCTGCGGCCTTAGGCGTTAGGAATGCATTGAAGCTTTCCGTAGTGCTGCATGTATTTTCAGCAATCTGCGTCACGCTTCCTGTATTTTTCACTCCTTTCAGCTGGATCTATTATATTGGCGTAGCCTTCTTTTGTTTTATGTTAATCTATCAGCATTTGCTGGTAAAACCAAACGATATCAGCAAAGTGGACAGGGCATTTGCCACTACAAATGGCATAGCTTCTGTTGTTTTTGCACTTTGCTTTTTACTTGATGCCTTTTTAAGAACCCATTATAATTTTTAGTCCATATGATCAACCTTACTATACCTCAGAAAATCAGAACCTATATTCCTCAGAACCTTCAGATTGAATGGGAAAACCTTGAATCGATTTTAAACGAGCTGCTGTCGCGCCCTATAGACGATGTAAATGAGCTGGAGCAATGGCTTAAGGACAAAAGCGAACTTGAGGCTGCGTTGGAAGAAGATTTTGCATGGCGGTATATCCGGATGAGCTGTGATACAGCAAACGAGGAACTGGTTAAAAATTTCCAATACTTTGCGACCGAGATAGAACCTAAAATTTCTCCCATTGCCAATCAACTGAACCAAAAATTTAACGATAGCCCCTTTATTGATGAGCTCGATCAGGAAAAGTACTTTGTTTATATCAGGGCAATCAGAAAAGCACTCGAAATTTATAGGGAGGAAAACGTTGAACTGCTCACCAAATTACAGGTTACCCAGCAAAAATACCAGAGCATTACCGGGGCTATGAGTGTGAGCATCAATGATCAGGAATACACGCTGGAACAGGCAGCAAACTTTATTAAAGATACAGACAGGCAGGTAAGGCAGCAAGCCTGGGAAACCATACAGCAACGTCGTTTAATTGACAAAGATGAGCTGAATATCCTTTTCGATGAACTGATCGTCATGCGTCATCAGGTCGCATTAAATGCTGGCTTTGAAAACTATAGGGATTATATGTTCCAGGCCTTAGGCAGGTTTGATTATAACCCTAAAGATTGTTATCATTTTCATGAGGCAATAGAAAAAAAGATTGTCCCTATCCTTAAAGCACAGGCTGAAAAAAGAGCAGAGCTGCTCGGCATTGAGGTACTCAAATCCTGGGATATGGAAGTGAGCACCACTGGCAAACCGGCATTAAAACCATTTAAAGACGGCAAAGAATTAATTGATAAAAGCATAGAATGTTTCAATGCCATTGATCCGAAACTGGGCCAGATGTTGGCAATCATGAAAGCTAACAATCTTTTTGTTGTAGAGAGCAGAAAAGGCAAAGCCCCGGGCGGATACAATTATCCACTGGCAGAAACCGGTGCTCCTTTTATTTTCATGAATTCAGCGAACTCACTGAGAGACCTGACTACTATGGTACATGAAGGGGGACACGCCATTCATACTTTTCTTACGGCGCACCTGGAACTGAATGACTTCAAACATTGTCCATCGGAAGTAGCCGAGCTGGCCTCCATGAGCATGGAGCTGATCTCTATGGACAATTGGAACATCTATTTTGATCATGAAGAAGACCTTGTCCGCGCTAAAAGAGAGCAACTGCTAGATGTACTCAAAACCCTTCCATGGGTGGCGGTGATCGATCAGTTTCAGCATTGGATCTATACCAATCCTGATCACCATGCTGCAGATCGCGACGAAGCTTTTAAGCAGATTTACAGTCGCTTTGGCGGGGGCTTTACCAATTGGGATGGCCTGGAAAAGGAATTTGGCAATACCTGGCAAAAGCAGCTCCATCTTTTCGAAGTCCCATTTTACTACATTGAATATGCCATTGCCCAATTGGGTGCCATCGCCATTTGGAAGAATTATAAAGAAAATCCCCATAAAGCTTTACAGCAATATCTCGAGGCCCTTTCTTTGGGCTATACCAAACCGATTAATGAAATTTATGAAACGGCAGGAATTAAGTTCGACTTCAGCCTGGATTATATTGAGGAGCTGGCCTCATTTGTTAAGGAAGAA
>CBFGNP010000657.1:0-3099 GCA_965650095.1 uncultured Pedobacter sp.
CAATCCAATATGGAATGGTCGGTAAAGCAGGCACAAGATGCCCACACTGAAATTGCAGAGGCGGTTTTTCCCGAAATTCGTCTATTTCAGGTAGCGCATACAAAAAAAATGACATCTCAGCAAGATGTCGCCGGCGGGAATTGGAAAGTTTGCAGCCCGGAAAATGTAGAACAGTTTTCTGCAGTTGCCTACTATTTTGCAAAAAAAATACATAAAGATCAGAATGTTCCGATTGGTATTATCCAAAGCACCTGGGGAGGAACACCGGTGGAATCCTGGACCAGCAGGGAAAAATTGCTCAGCTCAGCCATTACCAGAACCAGGACGCTTTCAAATGATACATTAACGGAACAATATTTTGTAAAAGATAGTCTTGATCAGGTCCGGGGCTGGGACGTCGTGTATCATCCACAAAATGATGTGGATAAAATAATACCGGAACCGGGATTTAATGATGCTGGATGGCCGGTTGTTGAAATGCCTAAACTGATCAAGGATTTTGGAATCGGGCAGTATGAAGGTATGGTTTGGATGCGTAAAAAAGTCGTTTTACCCGAATCTTTTTCAATGTCAGATCTGTTCCTCCACATTGGCCGTCCTGATGTGAACTATTCTCTGTATTTTAACGGTGCAGAAATTTGTAAGACGGTTTGGAATAGTGATCCCAGACAGCAGTACACTATCCCGGCCAGATTATTGAAAAAAGGCGAAAACATAATTACGCTTAGATTGGCTATGCTATGGGGTGGAGGCGGGCTAAACCCTCCCGCAGAAGAAATTTATATGACCAATGGAGCCACAAGGATTTCATTGGCCGGAACCTGGAAATATCAAAAAGACCTGGAGCCGGCTATACCCAAAAGCCGGAATTACCAGTATTATCCTTCACTGCTCTTCAATTCAATGATCAATCCACTTATTCCATATGGGATTAAAGGATTTCTCTGGTATCAGGGGGAAGCGAATGACTCAGTAGCCTATAATTATCGTAAGTTATTTCCTATGCTGATCAATGATTGGAGGGCCCGTTGGAAAATGGGTAATCTACCGTTTCTTTATGTTCAGTTGGCAAACTTTAAGAAAATTGAGCCTCTTCCTTCTCAAAGTGAATGGGCTGAGTTAAGAGAGGCCCAGACCTTAACATTGTCGCAACCCAACACAGGTATGGCTTGCATCATAGATCTTGGTGAGGCAGATAACATTCATCCTCTTAACAAACGGGAGGTGGGACGGCGTTTGGCATTGAATGCGAATAAGTTGGTCTATAAAGAAAATTGTATAGCATGGGGGCCAGCTTTTGAAAGTTTTAGAAAGAACGGTAGTCGCATTCGTATAAGATTTATCAGTACAGGCAATGGACTTTTATCTAAGAATGGCGGGGCAATCACAGGTTTCGCTATCGCGGGTAAAGACAGACAATTCTATTGGGCAAAGGCCGAGATAGAAGGAAAGGAAGTCGTGGTTTCTTGTGATAAGGTACCAGATCCTGAAGCCGTACGCTATGCTTGGGCAGACAATCCGGATTGTAGTCTGACTAATTCAGAAGGCCTGCCTGCTATACCTTTCAGGACCGATAAATGGAGAGGAATTACCCAGAAATAAGTACACCGGTTTTTATAAATCCATTGAAGAATATGAATAAAATTATAGTAACAATCTTTTTGATTCAGTTGAGTATGTTCGCAACAGCTCAATATCAAGTGAGTCCGAATGCGAAAGGTCCAGGCTTCTATATGAATCCTATTTTTGCGGGCGATTACCCTGACCCGAGCATATTACGCGATGGGGATAATTATTACATGGTTCATTCCTCTTTTGAATATTACCCTGGTTTATTAATCTGGCATTCAAAAGATCTGATTAACTGGAAACCGATTACCCATGCCTTGCACAAAAACGTAGGTTCGGTGTATGCCCCCGACTTGGTGAAATATAAAAATAAGTTCTATATCTATTTTCCGGCAAATGGCACCAACTATGTGGTCACAGCAGATTCAATCAATGGTAAATGGACTGACCCGATAGACTTGAAGATCGGCAACATTGATCCGGGACATATTGCCGATGAACAGGGCAAAAGGTATTTATTTTTTAGTGACGGGGGATTTGTGCCTTTGTCTGATGACGGCCTCTTTATTACGGGGAATCAAAAGATTTCATACAGCGGTTGGCCAATACCTAGGGATTGGTCTATTGAGTGTTTTTGCCTCGAAGGCCCTAAGCTCATAAAAAGGGGAGAATACTACTATCTTACTGTAGCTGAGGGGGGGACAGCGGGACCTGTAACTGGTCATATGGTCGTTTCCGCACGATCGAAATCGTTATCCGGACCATGGGAAAACTCTCCTTATAACCCGATTGCCAGAGCAACAGCACAGTCTGAAAAATGGAGGTCGAAAGGACATGCTACCATAATTGATGATACAAAAGGGAACTGGTGGATGGTATTCCACGCCTACGAAAAAGACTTTTATAACAAAGGTCGGCAAACTATGCTGCTACCCATAGAATGGACAAAAGACGGCTGGTACAAAGTACCGGCAGGCATAACCGATAGCGAACCCATCAGAAAACCAAATTTAATCGCTTCTAAGACCAATTTTACATTGAACGATAATTTTGCAGGCAATAAATTAAAAACGCAATGGGCATTCTTCGAAGAACTGGATACCAATAGGTTTCAAATAGCGAATAATAGTTTGTCTGTTAAGGGAAAAGGAAATTCTATTGGTAATAGTTCTCCCTTGCTATGCATTCCGGAAGACCATTCGTATACCGTAGATGTGGAAGTGTTAATAGAAGGGAAAGCAACGGGAGGATTGGTTCTTTTTTACAACAGCAGCGCATCCTCAGGCATTTTGGCCGATAGCGAAAACATATTGGCCAATCTACGTGGCTGGCAGGTTCAAGCTGAAAAAGATGTGGTAAAAAACCATGTCTTCCTTCGTCTTAAAAATATGAACAACACGGTCGACATGTATTATAGCATGAACGGTATTAATTGGAATAAAATTCAAAACTCTTTCGAGGTTTCGGGTTTGCATCATAATGCGCTTAGTGGATTTTTGAGCTTACGGATCGGCCTTTGTTCTATAGGGG
>CBFGNP010000658.1:0-3097 GCA_965650095.1 uncultured Pedobacter sp.
TAAAACGAACAATAAACGTACCGCACAGACAGCAGTTGTAGGCCTGATCCAGCCTCTTTTTAAAAATGGGGAGAACTTTACCGTAGCAAGAGCCTATCTGAATAAACCCGGTTACCGGGTAGGGGAACTGCTTACAGCAAGCGTCCCGGTATTGTTGCCGGCTTCCTGGTGGTTACCTGAAAAGGCCCTCGTATCCTTGGGTAACCAGAAGGTGGTCTTTAAAAAAGAGGGAAATGTGATGATTCCAAAAGCAGTAAAAACAGGGATTACCATTGCGGGAATGGTACAGGTTAAACAAGACATCAGCAATTGGGAACTGAGTAGTAATGCAGCTTACCTGGTAGACAGCGAGAGTTTTATCAGAGCGGGACTTAAAAATTAATTTATGGAGCGGAAATTATTTATAAAAAAAATAGCCCTGATGGCCATGCTTCCATCTTTATTCATTGCCGCCTGCAATAGTGAAAGTAAGCAGGAAACAGGGGTGGTAAAAGGGAAAGAGCAGACCTTCACCTGTTCGATGCACCCACAGGTAATTAAGAACCAGATGGGAACCTGCCCGATCTGCGGGATGGACCTGGTGCCTTATGAGAAAAACAGCAGCGATAAAGCGCTGACTGTGGATGAGCAACGCCAGACACTGGCAAATATAAGCACGATAGTGATTGGGGAGAATGCCCTAACAGGTGCTAAACAGCTAAACGGAAGGTTAACGGTTAACCCGGAGCAAAGCAGCTATATTTCGAGCCGCATTGCAGGCCGGATTGAGCAATTGTTTGTAAGGGAAACAGGGGTAAAGGTGAACAAAGGTCAGCCTTTGTATAAATTATATTCGGAACAGCTGGCTACCTTACAGCAGGAATACCTGATGGCCATAGCACAGGAAAAGCAGTTTCCAGGCGATAAGATCGAACGTCAGCTGGTGGCTTCGGCCAGGCAAAAGCTATTGTTGTACGGGCAATCCGAAAACCAGGTGCGGCAATTGGTTAAACGTCAGAAAAACGATCCTTTTGTGCTGTTTTATGCTCCCGAAAGTGGTGTGGTGGCGGAGTTGTCAGTGACCCAGGGCCAATATGTCAATGAAGGTAGTCCGATATTAAGATTGGAAGGCTACAGCCAGCTATGGGTTCAGGCTGATGTTTATCCGTCAGAAGCGGCGAAAATTAAGGAAGGCCAAAAGGTAAAAGTTGTCGTTCCAGGCTGGGAGGATCAGCCACAGGAGATGACCATCAGCTTTATTACCCCTTCTCTGCAATCCGGTACACAGCTTACCCAGATCCGCGGCAGTATTCCTAATCCTGGAAATCAGTGGCAGCCAGGCTTGCAGGCTAATGTTTTTCTCCCTTCGCTCAGTAAAGGAAAGGTGCTTACCCTGCCTGTAGATGCAGTGATCAGGGATGAAAAGGGAATGCATGTATGGATTAAAAGTGGAAATGACCGCTTTGAGCCACGCCTGGTTAAAACTGCTGGAGAGAACGATAACGAGGTGGAGATCTCGGAAGGACTGAAAAACGGCGACCAGGTAGTCGTTACCGGAGCCTATCTCCTCTATAGTGAGTATGTGCTAAAAAGAGGGAAGAACCCAACTCACATTATGAATCATTAAACATAAAAAAACAGAAATGAGAACAATAAGCAATTTCATAATGACCCTGGCAGCAGTAACATTGTTTGCCGCCTGTGGAAATACAAAGCAACCAACAGGTGCGGATCCTCATGCAGCACACAACCACACTTCGGGCGAAGGGCAAGCTGCAGTAGTTGGGAAAACCGATGGGGCTGTGCACATTAAGGATGATAAATTAAACGCTGTTTATCAGCATTATTCCCATCTGACCACAGCTCTGGTAAACGCCGATCTGGCGGATGCCAAAATTGCAGCCATTGCAATTGAACTGGGTGCAAAAGTATTAGCTAACAGTGCATCGCTAACCGCGACAGCCGCAAAGATAGCCGCCGCTACCGATATCAATACCCAAAGAACATTATTTGCTGAGTTGAGCAATGATTTTATAACAAGGGTAAAAAGTTCTGGCTTAACAGCCGGGGAAGTATATGTGGAATATTGTCCGATGGCACTGAACGATAAAGGTGCGTCCTGGCTAAGTAATCAGAAAGAGATTAGAAACCCTTATTTTGGGGAAAGCATGATGACCTGTGGTGAGGTAAAGGAGACGATTAAATAATTTTCCGGATGATCGCTTCATTTGCTATCTTTAAATAAATACTTACCTATATCTATGAAAAAGATTTCTTTTATAGTCCTGTTTACCCTGATGTCCTTTGCTGCCCTTGCCCAGAACAAAGATGCCATCTTGGGAAAATGGATCAATTCGGCAGGGGAAGCACACATTAACATCACTAAACGTGGCGGAAAGTACTTTGGCAAGATCGTCTGGCTAAAGGAACCTAAAGATGAAAAAGGTAATGTCAAAACAGACCTGAAGAATCCTGTAGTCGGCTTACGCAGCAAGCCCATTCTGGGACTGGAAATTTTAAGGAATTTCATTTTTGAAGAGGGTAGATGGACCGACGGCAAGATTTATGATCCAAAATCGGGTAAAACCTATAGCTGTAACATGAGCATGAAAGGCAGAGATATCCTGAACATGCGGGGTTACGTGGGCATCTCGTTAATTGGCAGATCAGAAACCTGGAAAAGAGTTAACTAGATGAAATACCTGATCTGCTATATTTTTTTTCTGCCATTCATTGGCCTTGCGCAAAGTTATAAGCTTATCCCTTTAACAACCGGGACAAATACAAGTATCAGGGGCATGTCGGTCGTTTCTGATGAAATCGCCTGGGTAAGTGGAAGTAATGGTTACATCGGCAAAACCGTTGATGGTGGTATTACCTGGCAGTGGACGCAACCTGCGGGATACGAGAAACTGGACTTCAGAGACATCGAAGCTTTTGACGGGCTTAAAGCCATCATCGTAAATGCAGGCTCACCCGCTTATGTGTTACTGACACTTGATGGAGGTAAGACCTGGACAGAACGTTATAAAAACCTGGATTCGGCAATCTTTTTAGATGGGATGGATTTCTGGGACAAAAAGAACGGGATCATCTTTGGTGATCCGATTTTAAATAA
>CBFGNP010000659.1:0-3095 GCA_965650095.1 uncultured Pedobacter sp.
CGAACAGCAAAAGCAGGAGCTCGCAGATTCTAACCAGTTTAAGGATAAAGTGCTGTCGATTATCGGTCACGATATGCGTTCCCCGTTTAACAGTGTAAAAGGACTGATTCACCTGCTGGAAAATGAGCTGCTTACCAAGGAGGAAAAAGACACCCTGCTAAAGGAGCTAAATGCTGATATCGAGCTGTCTCTGCAAACACTGGATAACATCTTAAGCTGGGCATCCCAAGCTTACTATGGCACTATCCTGAACACAAAAGCAAACAGGGAACGCTTAGATATGCATGCACTTGTACAACATACCATATCTTCATTTAGTTATCTGGCAAAACAAAAAGACATCGGACTGATCAATTCGATCTCTCCGTCAAGCCAGGTTTTGGGCGACAAAGAACAGATAACCTTTGTACTCCGGAACCTTACCAGCAATGCTTTGAAGTTTAGCCATATGGGCCATCGCATCACCTACAATGCCATGCAGGACAATGGCAAGCTGATCCTCTCTGTTAGTGATCAGGGAGGAGGGATGACGAAGGATATGCTTTCTTCCTTATTTCAGATCAGTACCCGTTTTTCAAAAGAGGGGACAGCAAAGGAAAAAGGAAGTGGTCTGGGACTCATCTTTTGCAAGGAGTTTATTTCCAATAATGGTGGTGAGCTGTGGATCGAGAGTGAACCGGATCAGGGAACGACCGTATATTTTTCCCTGCACCGTAACTAGTTGCCCCCTACTTCTCAATTTTACAGGTTAAAATCGAATGAAGCAGTGACTGAATTCGAATAATCGGCTCCACTAAACCGAAAATAAACGATGAAATAATCTTTGTTTATTTTCGGTTTTCTTCGATTATTAATTTATTTTGTTTTACTTTTAGCCTAACCAAATAGAAAACAAAAATATTTTATAAGAAGATCATGCTCGCCAATCAACGAAAAGATAAGATACTGGAGCTGCTAAAAGAAGATGGATCAGCCAAAGTTGTAAACCTGGCTAAGCTTTTTAAAGTCACCGAAGTAACCATCCGCCAGGATCTGGAAAAACTGGAAAAAGAGGGCCTCGTACTTAGGGAACATGGAGGTGCGTTTTTGAAAAACATGGAGAACCAGGTTCGCAATTTTTCCCTAAGCCATCAGGACAACCTGGACAAGAAAGAATTAATTGCCAATAAGTGTCTGGAATTTATAGAAGCTGGTGATACCATCATTCTCGATTCCGGATCGACCACAACGGAGATTGCAAAAAAGCTAAAGGGAATTAAAAATTTAACGGTCATTACCAACGCCTTGAATATTGCTTTAATGCTGGGTGTGGAGCCAGGCATAGAAGTGATCATGACGGGTGGCGAATTTAAGCCTCCTACCTTATCGCTGACCGGACAAAAAGCGGCTGATTTTTTCACCGGATTAAATGTACATAAGCTGTTTCTGGCAACTGCAGGGCTGTCGCTGAAAGCTGGTTTAACTTACCCCAGTATCAGCGACCTGGTGGTGAAGATGGCGATGATCAATGCAGCAGAAACTACCTATCTGGTTGCCGATTCGACCAAAATTGGCAAAAGCTCTTTGGCTAGTCTCGGGGCATTGTCCCTAATCGATTACATCATTACTGATGCGGGGATCCAGGAAAAATACAAGAACTTATTAAACGAAAACGAAATAGAGCTGATTATAGCAGATTAACTGATGGAGAAACAAACTACACTAGGCGTAATTATAGGTAACCGGGATTTTTTTCCCGACAGGTTAGTAGCCGATGCAAGAACAGAGATTTTAAGCGAATTGGAAAAATTGAACATCAAGGGAATACTGCTGGAAGACTGGCAGTCGAAACTTGGTGGCGTTGAAACTTTTCACGATGCCCGGATCTGTGCAGAATTATTTAAAAAACATCAGGATGAAATTACGGGTGTTTTGGTAATACTGCCGAATTTTGGGGATGAAAGAGGGGTTGCCGAAACATTGAAGCTCTCGGGACTAAATGTACCCGTTCTGATTCAGGCTTATCCTGACGACCTGGATAAACTGGATGTAGCACGAAGAAGGGATTCCTGGTGTGGCAAGATCTCGGTCTGCAATAACTTATACCAGTTCGGCATCAAATATACCTTAACTACAAAACACGTTGTCCATCCCTCCGATCCTTCTTTTACCCAGGACCTTAAAGATTTTGTTGCCGTTTGCCGTGTGGTAAAAGGCTTAAGAAATGTACGTATTGGCGCTATCGGCGCCAGGCCGGGAGGTTTTAATACGGTACGTTACAGCGAGAAAATTCTACAGCGTCAGGGGATCTCCGTGGTTACGGCAGACCTCTCGGAAATTCTTGGCAGCGCCAACAAGCTGACCAAGGATGACCAGTTGGTAAAAGATCATCTCGAAAAGATACACAATTACGCTCCATCTGGCGCTACCCCATCCGAAGCACTGATACAGATTGCAAAGCTGGACGTAGTCCTAAATGAATTTGTACAAGCCAATTCCCTGGATGCTACTGCCATTCAATGCTGGACTTCGCTGCAGCAGAACTATGGTTGTAATGTCTGTACCTCGATGAGCATTATGAGTGAGAACATGCTGCCCAGTGCCTGTGAAGTGGATGTGACCGGTACGTTAACCATGTATGCCATGCAGCTTGCGTCAGGTTCTCCAAGTGCCCTCGTCGATTGGAACAACAATTACGCGGCCGACGCAAATAAGTGTGTATTGTTTCATTGTGGAAATTGGGCGAAGTCATTTTTGCCGGACATACAGATCAGCAACGCCCCTATTTTAGGCACCACTGTAGGCGTAGAAAATACCTATGGTGCATTGGATGGCCGGACGCCGGCAATGCCGCTGACATACGGAAGAATCAGTACAGATGATACGAGAGGTGTAATTAAAGCCTATTTCGGTGAAGGGGTGCTTACCGATGACCCGCTCAACACCTTCGGTAACAGAGCTGTGGCTGAAATCGGCAATCTGCAGGGCCTGATGCAGTACGTTTGCAGAAATGGCTTTGAACACCATGTGGTGATGAACGCTTCCAAAACAGGCGCCGTCCTGAAAGAGGCTTTTGAAAATTACATGGGATGGGAAATTTATCAGCATTAACCTTG
>CBFGNP010000660.1:0-3090 GCA_965650095.1 uncultured Pedobacter sp.
TTGAAGAGAACTGGCTAAGTTTCCATTGATTATAAATAAATTAGCTTTAATTTGCAGTGCTTATCTCCTAATAAATAAACAAACTCGAAAACAATACCATGGGTAAAACTTTTTTTGAAGAATTAAACAGTGAAAACATAACTGGTGTAGCCTATAAAAACGTTAGCCTTAAAAAAAATGTATTGAGTTATTTTGCTAATATAGGCAACGCGACTATTGCAGACCTTTGCAAAGAATTGAACCTCAGTGCGCCGAAAGTTACAACGCTTTTGGGTGATTTAATACAAGATGGTTTGATTAAAGACTACGGGAAGATCGACTCTACCGGAGGACGTAAACCTAATTTATATGGACTCGTTCCCGATTCGGCCTTCTTTATTGGTGTAGACATCAAGCAGAACCACATCAATATCGGCTTATCTGATCTGCAAAAGAATCTGATCAAAGTATCAGAGAAACTCCCTTATCACCTCGACAACAATAAGGAGTCCCTTGAAGCGCTTTGCGGCCTGATCAATGATTTCCTGAAAGAGCTCCCTACCCCAAGGGAAAAGATTTTGGGCATCGGCATCAACTTGTCGGGCCGGATCAATTACAATACCGGTTACAGCTATAGTTTTTTCTACTTTAACGAAGAGCCCTTAACAAAAATACTGGAGTCAAAAATAGGCATCCGTATCTTCCTGGAGAACGATTCGAAATCGATGGCCTACGGAGAATTCTGTGCAGGCGTAGTTACCGGCGAAAAGAATGTACTGTTCCTTAATCTGGATCATGGCATAGGCCTGGGCATAATGGTTAACGGACAACTTTACTACGGAAAATCCGGTTATTCCGGCGAATTTGGACATATCCCTTTATTCAACAACGAGATCATTTGCCATTGCGGAAAAAAAGGCTGTCTGGAAACAGAGGCTTCCGGCTGGGCACTTACCCGGATGTTTAAAGAGCGCTTACTGGAGGGTTCTTCTTCTAATTTAACACAAAAGATGGCAAACCTGGACGAGTTAAAAATGGAAGACATTATCGAAGCAGCCAATCATGATGATGTACTGGCCATAGAGCTGATCGCCAGGATCGGAGAAAATCTGGGCCGCGGCATTGCACTGCTCATTAACTTGTTTAATCCGGAGCTGGTTATCCTTGGCGGAAGCCTTGCTGCTACCGAAGAATACATCAGGCTTCCTATAAAAAGTGCCATCAACAAATACTCCTTAAGCCTGGTAAACCAGGACACCGTACTGAAGATGTCTAAGCTGGGCGAACGTGCAGGTATTATCGGTGCATGTCTGCTGGTGCGTAACCGCCTGCTGTCGCTTAACTAAAACTTATCTATTACCTATTGAAATTGCTCGACCGCTTCACTTAGGTCGTAAACCACTGCTTTACGACCTAAAGCATTTGCCAGAATACTGCTACCGGCCGCACTCCTGTAGCCGCCGGCACAATGTACCACCACAGGCTTATCAAGCGGAATTCTCCCCGTATTTTCCCTCAGTTCCGCCAGGGGGATGTGGATAGCATGCTTAAATAGGACTGCAGCTTCACCGGCATTTCTCACATCAACAACGGTAAATGAGCCTGGATCTTTTTTAAATGCGGACAGCGGCATTTCCGGCATAATTTCCTTTCCTTCGATCGCTATAAATGCAGCCTCAATAAAAGATTCATAACCAATACTTGCGGTACGCGCAATCAGCTCATGTAAAGTAGCCATATCTGCAGCGCTCAGGTAAAACCGCTCTCCCGGATTAAGGATGCTGCCGAGCCAGGTTTCAAACTTCTTGCCCTGCATCAGGTTGATCGCATTTTTTAAATGCCCTTTTTTAAATGTTTCGGCCGTTCTTGCATCAATAACAAGCAGATTGGGATCCAGTTCGGCGGCGAGCGGATGGTGGAGTATTTTGACCTTAGCGAGCTGTTCTGCAAATCCTACAGCGCCTTTTTGGTTCAGGTCGACCGCAAAGCCAAAATATTTTGGTATAAAAGGCTGATCCTCCGTCAGCGCTTTCACAAATTCCTCTTCAGACTGCTCCTGTAAAGACCAGTTACTCCGTTTTTCGTTTCCAATTGTTCCCGAATTCATGCTGCTTAACGCTTTACCGCATAAAGAACCTGCCCCGTGGGCCGGATAAACGAGAACATCATCAGCCAGCACCATCAATTTCCTTCGCAGGGAATGGTACATCTGGCGGGCCAGCTCTTCTCTTTTTGCCTGTATGTTCCCCGCTGTCGCTCTGAGATCCGGCCGTCCACAGTCACCAATAAATAAAGTATCCCCTGTAAAAACAGCAATTTCTTTCCCTTGATGCTCGAGTACGACGGAAATGCTGTCCGGCGAATGCCCCGGTGTATATAAGCTTTTCAGCCTGATGTCCCCAACATGAAGGACATCACCTTCATCAAAAGCCTGTTGGGGGTAATCAACCCCGGATGAACTGTGCGAATAGAGCTTTGCCCCGGTAGTTTTATGAATTTCGAGGTGACTGCTCACAAAATCTGCATGAGGATGGGTTTCAATAACCGCGGTAATATCCGCACCAACCTGATTTGCAAAATCATAATAGGGCTGTGGATTTCGCGAAGGATCGATCAGCACGATCTGTTGCTCCGTTTCATCCCATATGGCATAGCTATAATGCGCCAGGTATTCATCCTTAAATTGCTCTATTTTCATCAGTATTTATTTGGTTTTATCGGCGATGAAGCTATCAGGTATTTTATTCATTGCTATTTGCAAGTGTAAACTCATGATGGCTTCATATATCCTTGTACTTTATCATGACTTGCTGAGATCAATGCTTACACGGCAGGCACACTAATGAGGCAGTTTGTCTTTGATCAGACCATACAAATACGTCCCCCCAAGGGCACCGGCAATGACAATGGCCATTGCCAGGTAGCCGTAGCCCAGGTTCACAAACATCGGGCCCGGGCAAGCGCCTGTTAAAGCCCAACCCAGCCCAAAGACACTCCCTCCGATCAGGTAACGGGGATAAGCGCCCTCCTTATCTTTAAAAACAACAGGCAGGCCATCCGTATCTTTAAGCTTTAGCTTTTTGATCAGCCATACGCAAACCACCCCAAGCA
>CBFGNP010000661.1:0-3090 GCA_965650095.1 uncultured Pedobacter sp.
TAAATGTTTCGGCACCAAGTACCTTCCCAATCTTACCTTTTGCAATTTCTGCAATGCCTTCTGTATATCTCAAAGAAGATGAAGAGAACACCGGCGTATTGTATTTTTTTGCCGCAGCAAAAATAGCCGCAGCGTCGGCAAGTGAAGCAGCAATCGGCTTGTCTATGAACATCGGCTTCCTGGCCTTCAATACCTGCAATGCCTGTTCAAGATGTAAGCGTCCATCATTTGTTTCTAAAAAAACAACATCAACTTTCTTTAGCAGTTCGGCTATGGAGCCAACAATCTCTACACCTATTTGCTTTACTTCTTCTGTGTAGCCAGGTATTCTATCAATGCTGGTTTTTATATCATTACTACCTTTGGGATAGGCAGCTACAACTTTATACCCACCATATATAGCTGCAGCATCGGTTGCATTCAGCGTCTTGGTAAATGCCACTGCATGTGAGGTATCCAAACCAATGATACCAACTCTTTTTCCTGCCTGCTTTACAGCGTTCCCATATAGCGGACTTATACTGCCTGGTATGCTTAAACCTGCCCCGGCAAGGGTTGCCATTCTTATAAAATTCCTTCGGTTGTAATTTGTCATGTTTATTTCTATAAATTAAACTTACATTTTGTTTTGACTCGATCCGCCAAATCCTTAATTGCCTGCAGATGCCAGTTACCAAGCATTCAACTGCCTATTACTTTAATATTAGGGCCAAAATGCCGGGAATCCCCTGCGCACCCTAGCCTTTTCTAACCAACTTTTAACACTAATTATCATGAAATACGTCAACTCGTGTACGTACCCGAATTTAACTACTAAATATGGGATAAACAAATTAAATTAGCATAATGCATAAAAAATGCTTTACCTACACTTTTTCGCATAAATAAAGCATTATCAAAAAGGTAGGTATAAAGCTATTTTTTTGCAGTAGAAAGTGACAGGATATATCTTACCATCTTTTTTGCATCAACTTGTGTTACCTGGGGATGTGCAGCCATTGGGATTTGGCCCCAGGTACCGCTACCGCCTTTGATAACTTTACCGGATAGTAGTGTAATATTTGCATCAGTTGCAGTATATTTTTTACCAATTTCTGCATAGGATGGCCCAACAAGCTTGGTGTCTGGCTTATGACATGCAAAACAATCCGACTTGGAAATTAACAATTTACCAGCTTCTATGTCAGCTTTTGATTTTGGGGTCTGGCTTTTTGCTACTCCACTTAGGAATATACCAATCGCTAAAGCGCTTGAATAAATTAGTGTTCTTTTCATTTGTGTGTGGGTTCTTTGGTTATGTGTTCAGGCTAAAATTAAAATATTTCTGTTGTACTTACTCATAATTTTCTAAAAAAATCCTTTATGTGAGTTTTTTTAAAAAAATAACTTTTTTAATATACTCCTGTATGGGAAAATCCCGATCGTCATCATCTTAACTTCTGTTAAACAATTCGCTGTAGTGAACAGAGGACTCAAAGATACCTCCGCTGCGTTCGTAATAATCCTCATTTAATTCAAACACACCATGTTTAGGCTGTGTCCAGGAAGCAGCCGCGATTGGATGATAACCGAGCATAGTTTTCCAGTTCGTATAATTCATATCCCCATTGGTTTCAATTAAGCCCATATTTATACCCGGAAAAGGCATTAAACGCGCCGCAAGATTTTTATTCCAGTCGATAAGAATTGGATTAACGGTCAGATCAGCACATAAACACGGGATCTGCCTTTCCGCGGCAAGCTGGGCAATTTTTAAAGAAAGACTAAGCGTTTTAGCGATACCTTTTAGTACCATTGCTCCATAGCCCTGCTCTATTCTCCGTAACGCATCCGCTTCGTCATGAACACTTTCATCTGCTGCTATAGGAATCTCCGCGTCAGATACGTCTTCATTGTTATGTTCAGACAGCGGTTCTTCGTAAAACAAAATATGCTCAAAAGCACCTATTTTTCGTGCGTGATCCAGGTATCGCATCAGTAATTCCTTACGCTCGTACCTGCCATTCGCATCCATCGTATAGATCAGCTTACCGTTCTGAGTTTGCGTCGTTCTCAGTTCCTTAAGTACATGATGTATCTGACTTAACCTTTCCATATCCTTTTGAAGCATTTCTTCCTGGCTACCGGGATATCCAGTTTTGATCTTAAATGCAAAATATCCGGCCTTCGCCGCATCTTTCAAATCCTGCACTGGCATCCCGTAAGGCACCTGGAATAGGATTGCCACTTTACTGCTGTGGTGAGACAGGCCCTTTTTGTAGGGTGCGGGGATCATGTCATCAAAGTTCTTAAACTTGTTTTCCGCAGCGTACAGCAGCCATGCTGCATTGTCTGTACTGATCAGTGCATTGTAAACAAAGTTGACATTCAAATCTGTCTTACCAGTTATTTTCTTTGCCTGCTGAAAAAGTTCTGGAAATATAGCGTCCAATAATTTTACAGGGCTGGTAAAGGGGGTTTGCTTGATCAATTCCAAGGCTTGTTTTACAACATGATACATCAATAGGTTCCCCTCGGCTTCTGTGCGACTGCCAAACAGATCTGCATCTCCATACAAGACGCTTTGCGTAGCTATTCCAATCTTTTTCAGACCAGATGCGGTATCCAGTCTTGATGCGATCTGCCAAAGCTCTGTAAGGTAGCCTCCTTTAAATCCAAAAGGCCTCACCAGTTTTTCCCGTTCAAACCGGGTATCTGTCTGAATAACCTTAATGTTTTTCATGTTAGAAGTGTCATGGAAATCAGCTCCGGCCAGATCAACTGCTGAAATCCCTGTGATAAGCCCTGTGTTTTTTATAAACTGTCTTCTATCCATTTCATCACAAATTTGTCGTCTGTAAGATATGGATAAGCTTTACATACCCTACTGATCTCGTCTGCCTGCCCATCAGAAAGCTGTTCCTTTGGATTTAAGCACCAGGTCCCTTTTAGCAGGCCTTGTCTTTTAAGCACTTCATGAATCCCAGGAATACAGCCATGAAAAGCATGAGCGGGATCAAATATTGCGGCATTCATGTCGGTTACGGCTACCCCCTTTGACAGAAGGTCACTGATCCCCTGATAACCATTTGATTTACATGCCTTGATTTC
>CBFGNP010000662.1:0-3082 GCA_965650095.1 uncultured Pedobacter sp.
TTCCTCAACATGCTTTCTTACTGGTTCTTCTTTACAGCCTGTGTGATCATGATGAGTTCATTCTTTATACAAACAGGACCTGCCAGTGCAGGATGGACGGTTTATCCGCCATTGTCTGCTTTGCCAACAGCAATTAGTGGTTCAGGTCTGGGAATGACCTTGTGGTTGATCAGTATGATTCTTTTTGTGGCTTCCTCTTTAATGGGTGGTATCAACTACGTAAGTACTATATTAAACATGCGTACCAAAGGTATGGACATGTGGAAAATGCCTTTGACGATCTGGGCGTTCTTTCTGACTGCTGTTTTGGGTATCTTATCTTTCCCTGTGCTTGTTGCGGGTGTGGTATTGTTGATATTCGACAGGAGCTTTGGTACCAGTTTCTATCTTTCAGATATTGTTATGGGTACGCAAATCCTTCCAAATGAAGGTGGGTCACCGATTTTATGGCAGCATTTGTTCTGGTTCCTTGGACACCCTGAGGTTTATATTGTAATTATGCCTGCGATGGGCTTGTCGTCGGAGATCATGTCTGTGAATTCAAGAAAGCCTATTTTCGGATACCATGCAATGATCTATTCTTTGATTGGTATTACCATCCTCTCATTTATTGTTTGGGGTCACCACATGTTTGTGACCGGAATGAACCCATTATTAGGGGGTGTATTTATGATCACCACACTGATCATTGCGGTGCCTTCTGCGGTTAAAACATTCAACTGGCTGGCTACATTATGGAGGGGTAACATCAGGTTCACTCCGGCGATGTTATTTGCCATCGGTATGGTTTCCTTCTTTATTTCTGGTGGTTTAACCGGTATATTCTTAGGAAATGCTTCATTAGACATCAACCTTCACGATACTTATTTTGTAGTCGCCCACTTCCACCTTGTAATGGGATCTGCGGCTATTTTCGGAATGCTTGCGGGTGTTTATCATTACTTTCCTAAAATGTTTGGAAGATTGATGAGCAGCAAATTAGGTTATCTCCATTTCTGGATCACTTTTGCCTGTGCCTACCTGGTATTCTTCCCGCTACACTTCCTGGGACTGGATGGTGTTCCACGTCGTTATTATGCATTTACCGAGTTTGAATTTATGCAGAAATGGGTTACAGTGAATATTTTAGTGACCTGGTCTGCCATTATAGCGGCTATGGCTCAGGTTGCTTTCCTGTTCAATTTCTTCTATTCGATCTTTAAAGGCAAGGCGGCTTCCCGGAATCCATGGGGTGCAAATACCTTAGAATGGACTACGCCTGTGGAGCGCCTGCATGGTAACTGGCCTGGAGAAATCCCTACGGTATACCGCTGGCCATATGATTATAGCAAGCCAGGAGCTGAGGATGATTTTATCCCTCAAACTGTTCCTTTCTCGCAAACAATGAGTTCAAACATGCCTCACGATTTTGAAGGTGACAGTGAGTCTGAACGTATCCAGAGAGAATGGGATGAATTGAATCCTGAAGAAGTAGATGCGACAAGATTAGACTAATACCTAATAGCTAATACGATGAGGTATCTGCAGTAGGTAAGTACTTACAACAGATACCTCATTTTTTTTAATCTAACACAGACCATGGTTCCTAAATCTGAAACGAGATTTATCAGGCTAAACCTTATCACAATTGCCGTTACCTTGCTGCTTATATTAGCTGGCGGGATCGTACGCAGTACTGGTTCAGGTATGGGCTGCCCGGACTGGCCAAAGTGTTTTGATCAATATGTTCCTCCAACTTCGACAGCACAGCTACCGCGCGGTTATAAAGAGAAATATGTAGCGGAGCGTGTGGCCAAAAATGAGCGTTTTGCAAAGACGCTTGATAAAATGGGGAAAGGACACTTGGCGGATAGCATCAGGAATGACAGATCTATTCTTCAGCCTGAAACCTTTAACGTGGCGAAGACCTGGACGGAATACTTGAACAGGCTAATGGGCGCGATTACCGGCTTTCTTTTATTTGGTTTGGCGGTGCTTTCTTTTGCCTATAAGGGAAGAGCGAAGCGGATCATTCTGTTGTCTGTCGCGAATCTTGTCATCGTTGGTTTTCAGGCATGGCTCGGTTCTATTGTGGTGTCCACCAATTTAATGCCCTGGATAGTAACGGTGCATATGTTGCTTGCACTGGTCATATTGGGTATTCTGGTTTATACTTATAATTACACCACTCAGCTTCACAAACAGGCCACTGTGGTTATGGGGCGGCTGGTATGGCTTAAGGTAGTAATTTTCGTTTCTATCGGACTGTCCATCCTACAGATTGTGCTGGGTACAGAAGTACGGGAGGCGATTGATGCGATCTCGAAGCAGATGCTTTACAACGGACGCCATAGTTGGGTTTCGAAGGTAGGTGATGTCTTTTCTTATCACCGGGATCTGGCAATGCTGGTGCTGATCATCAACATCGTTATTTACAAAATGGTAAAAGACAGGTTTAATGGTAAAGCGATCGCATTAAGGGTGGGAAGTTCCATAGGGATCGTCCTGATCATTCAGATCCTGAGCGGTTTGTTATTGGCTAACTTTGGTTTGCCGCCTTATGCACAAGCTTTGCATATTTTGTTTTCTACTATTTTATTTAGTTTACAATATTTTCTGTATTTGTTGGTTTACAGAACGAGTACTTACAATCAACAGCATTAATTAATATATAAATTGAAACATTTTTTCTCAGATTTCTCTAAACTTATAAAATTCAGGCTTACATTCCTAGTGGTGTTCTCTGCGTCGGTCACTTTTTTAATCGGATCGAAATCGCAGGTATACAGAGGAGATCTGGATGGGATTAACTGGCTGAACTGGTTGATCCTGGTTGCCGGAGGATTTTTAGTTACGGGAGCGGCGAACTGTTTCAATGAGATCATTGAGAAGGATCTTGATAAATTAATGACCCGGACAAAGGATCGGCCTATGCCTGCGGGTAGAATGACGACCGGGCAGGGGCTCGTGCTGGGTTTGATCATGGGCATGTTGGGAACCTGGCTGCTGGGTAAATTAAACCTGGAGACTGGTATATTATCTGTCTTCTCTATTCTTCTGTATGCCTTTGCCTATACGCCTTTAAAACGTAAGTCGCCGATCG
>CBFGNP010000663.1:0-3081 GCA_965650095.1 uncultured Pedobacter sp.
CTGCTGGGCTGTTAGTGTCGAGCCCCCCGTTTGTGTATGAAAGCGGAGCATCTGCGCTTTTTCATCCGTAGCGCCAAGGTCCCTTGTAATTTTAGCCCACATTCTCCTCGCCGCCCTGAATTTTGCGATTTCTTCGAAGAAATTGTTATGACAGTTGAAAAAGAACGACAACCGCTTGGCAAAAACATTTATATCAAGCCCTTTTTCAAGCGCCGCATTTAAATAAGCTTTTCCATTCGACAAGGTAAAGGCGAGCTCCTGTACAGCCGTAGACCCTGCTTCCCGGATGTGATAGCCGGAAATGGAAATGGTATTCCATTTCGGCACCTCTTTACTACAATATTCAAAAATATCAGTGATTATCCGCATAGACGGTTTTGGTGGATAAATATAAGTCCCCCTGGCCGCATATTCTTTTAGTATATCATTCTGTATAGTCCCTGAAATCTGCCTGATATCGGCGCCCTGTTTTTTGGCAAGGGCAATATACATAGCGAGTAAAATAGAGGCTGTTGCATTGATGGTCATGGAAGTGGTAATCTTCTGCAATTCGATCCCGTCAAATAATATCTCGATATCCTTTAGCGAATCAATGGCCACTCCCACTTTACCTACTTCTCCTTCAGACATCTCGTGATCCGAGTCATAACCAATTTGAGTGGGCAGGTCGAAAGCAACAGAAAGTCCCATTGTGCCCTGCTTTAGCAGATAGTGATATCTTTTATTAGATTCCTCTGCCGTGGAAAAACCAGCATATTGACGCATGGTCCACAAGCGACCGCGGTACATGTCTTTTTGAATCCCCCTTGTATAGGGGAATTCCCCAGGCGCTTCAATTGCCCTGCCGGCGCTGGTATAGACTTCTTTTATTTCGATACCCGATGTGGTAGTAAATTTTCTATTGCTCATGATTAAAACAGCTGGTGAATATCCTTCTTTATCAAATCCAAAGTTAAATCATAGGGATTATTTTCGATACCGGTCATATGATGCAAAACCTTTTTACTCAGGTCTACCCCTGTAGCGTCTTCAGGCAAACTTCTTACGCCATTATTTACCATTGCGATGGTATCCTCTTTAAGTTTCTTTACAACATCCCAGGTAGCAGAACTTACATAAAGCTGTTGGGTAATGTTGTGCTGGTATTCAGACCTTATTTCATTTAATATGATCGTCTGAAGCGCCATTATGGAGATTCCTGGCTGATGCAGCCTGATAAAAAGATTGGATGGGTTGATGCGCTCGGTAAAAACAATCAAACGTTCATATGCCTGTAACCTTAAAGACAATAAGGGGTTGGAGCTTTCATTTTTCGGGTCGGAAAACTGCAATTTGAAATAGGTTCTAATGTCGTCCTTTACCAGGTAGTATCCGGCCGAGACCGTTATTACCCCCCCTGTTACCAATACTGCTGCTTCTGTTAAAAATTTCTGTAAGTCCATTTCGCTTTGTTTGAATACCGTAATAATTATTGGTAGTACAGACAAAAATGTACATTTTGATTTATATTTGCTCTATTGATAGTTTTATTTATCAATAGGTAAGCAAACTTGCAACGATTGTTCCCACAACAATTATAGCGAAATTTGTTTTAGTATTAGATTTAACCAGAAACGAATAACATGAGTAATACTGTAGATACCGCATTTGCACCCGTAACATTTACTGAAACAGCTACAAAGGAGCTTTTTAAACTAAAAGATCAGCAAGAGATAGCAGAAGACTTTGGCTTACGCGTAGGTGTTGAAGGAGGGGGCTGCTCTGGAATGAACTATGTTCTGGGCTTTGATCAGAAAAAAGAAGGCGATCAGGAATTTATGATTGACGGGATTAAGGTGTTTATGCATAAAGCGCATCAAATGTACCTGATGGGTATGCAGGTAGACTGGCAGGATGGCTTGAACTCAAGGGGCTTTACCTTTAGCAACCCCAATGCCGCCAGCACCTGTGGTTGTGGAACCAGCTTTTCCGTATAAAAGAGATCATCAATTGTAACATTATAGCGAGTCCTGTTGTCTTAACAACAGGACTTTTTATTTTAGCCACTTATCTGCCTTTAATGACCTATACCGAGAACGTAAAATTAGCCCTGCAGTCGATCACCAGCAACAGATTGCGAACCATGCTAACTGCATTGATCATTGCTATTGGGCTGTCTGCACTTGTAGGCATCTTAACCACGCTTGATGCGGTTAAAAAGAGTATGACCGAAGCATTTTCGAGCATGGGGGCAAACTCTTTTACGATAAGGAACAGGGGAACCGGAATCAGGATAGGCGGTTCCAGAAAACGGCAAAAACCATTTGAGTCGATCAGATACGAGCAAGCCTTAGCTTTTAAAGAACGGCTAAACACCCCCGCCAAGGTGGCGGTTAGTGTTGTTGCCAGCCGCGGTGCCACCGTTAAATTTGGCACAGAAAAAACCAATCCTAATATCAGCATACAGGGAGTAGATGAGAATGGCTTAAATTCCCAGGGACTGGAACTGGCCTTAGGGCGAAATTTTAATTTGGCGGAAACCGAATCGGGAAGTAATATCTGTATCATTGGAAGTGAGGTCAAGGAGAAGCTTTTTAAAAACCAGTCGCCGCTTGACCAGATCATTAATGTAGGAAACAGTCGGCTAAAGGTTGTAGGAGTTTTAGTTTCCAAAGGACAAAGCATGGGCTTCAGTGGCGACCGTGCCGTATATGTACCATTGTTAAAAGCGAAATTGATTAATTCTAATTCAAACCCTTCCTACACCATAACGGTTATGGTCCCAAGTAATGATATTATGGATAATGTTATTGGAGAAGCAACAGCTGAATTCAGAAAGATCCGAAAGATGCGGGTTACAGAGACCAATAACTTTGAAATCACAAAAAGTGATGCTATGGCACAAACGCTGTTCGAAAATCTACGATACATTGTCTGGGGGGGCATAGCCATTGGCGTAATTACATTAATGGGTGCATCTATAGGCCTGATGAATATTATGTTGGTATCTGTTACGGAAAGGACCCGCGAAATCGGAATCAGGAAGGCCATTGGGGCAAATCCTGCCGTCATCAGGAAACAATTTCTGATAGAGGCAATAAT
>CBFGNP010000664.1:0-3070 GCA_965650095.1 uncultured Pedobacter sp.
CATCCACATGTCTACTGAAAACATCCCTGCATCGCTGTTAATCTTTCCTAAGAAGGTAATAAGTTTGATCTACTTCTTTGATCATCAATTCAGTGTGAGCATTATTAAACGTAAAGAAAAGTCCCAGCTGAGTATTCATAAACTGATTGTTGCCAATATTGTCTATCGGAAACTTATGCCCCTTCGTTTCGAGTATCACCTTTGAGCCGTCAGAAGTACATACAACTTTAATGTCACCATGGTTGGAAAGGTATGTTCCACCATAGCTGACGAGTTCTTTGCTGCTTAGCCAGCTGGGAGTGAAAGACGGTACAGTATAAGGCATATCGAAGCAGATTCTTAAAACGCCATCTAATATATCCGCCTTTTGATAAATTCCACCGTTGGTGCAATACGCGATAGCAAGTTTTTCAGACGGATAATAGCTCAAAGAGGCTTCGAATCCATCAAGTTTTCCATTATGTCCAAATCCACTATTTCTATGAAATGAGAATGGGAACATGCCCATACCATAACCATCAACAAGAGTTTGCATCCTGCTTAAACTATTTTTGTTCAATATTTTGTTGTTGAATAAAGCATCCGCGAACTTGACCAAATCAGATGGTGTCGATAAAATTGCCCCGGCGCCGCTAAAGTTATCTAAATAAGCCTCTTTGTCTTTGATATATTTGCCCTCAATGTATTTAAAAGAGCGAGCCTCGTTTCTTGCTTTTTGGCTGCCATAATAGGTATTAGTTAACTGGAGTTTCGCTAGTATTCGCGCCAACAAAACGTCTTTGTATGGCTTTTTACAAATTTTTTCTATGATGTAACTTAGGAGCTGGTAGTTGTAGTTATTATAGTCAGCTTTAGTATTTGGCTGGAAATCAGACTTTCCGTTTGCTATTCTTGCTAGTAGTTGCTCGTGGGTTTGAGGTTTATAAACCAAATCAGTATAGTTATCAGCGGTAAAGTTAGGCAGGCCACTTCTATGATTAAGCAGGTTGTTTATCGTAATTAGCTCAGCATTTGGTAATGCAGGAAAGAATTTTGATAGCTTATCATCTATGCCAAGTTTTTTTTCCTCCAGTAACTGAAACATGATTACTGCGGTAAACATTTTTGAAATAGAACCGATGCAGTATTTCGTTTGCGTACTAGCAGGTAAATTGTTTTCCTCCTTCCTATTTGCAAATCCAAAAGCCTTTGTATATACTATTTTTCCATCTTGGGAGATGGTGATACTGCCCATCGAGAGATTGTGTATAGATAGTGTATCGAACAGTTGGTCAAGCTTTCTAGCATCAATAATCTGTGCATTTGTAAGCAGTGTCAGAAACAAGAAGCACAAAAATAAGGTTATGAGCTTTGTCATCGTTGATTTTTTATATGCTTAGACTTCTATTGAATGGTTGGGTTAAAGGAGGAAGAAATAAACCAATTAGAAATTGCCTTTTCAATCGAACGCAATGGTGGTTAGTGAGCAAACAAAATTGCCAGGCTCTTGTTTATTGCAATATATCTAATGACCAACAATAAAAAGTCAATTTATAGTGCACTTGCCGCAAATTTGCTGATTGCGATAACGAAATTTATTGCAGGGTCATTTACAAACAGTTCCTCTATGATTTCTGAAGGTATCCATTCAACAGTCGATACGACCAACCAGTTGTTACTGTTATATGGGTTGAAAAGGAGTAAGAAAGCAGCAGATCAATTTCATCCGTTCGGCTATGGCAAAGAACTTTATTTCTGGTCTTTTGTGGTTTCTATTTTAATATTTGGTCTGGGTGGCGCTTTATCCATTTTCCAGGGTATTGCCCATATCCGGGAGCCGGAAGTGATGAAAGACCCCATGTGGAACTATATCGTATTGATACTCTCCCTCATTTTCGAGGGCACTTCTCTATTTATTGCGGTGAAAGCATTTAATAGAACCCGTAATGGAATGGGATGGTGGGATGCCATCATAAAAAGTAAAGACCCCTCCAGCTTTCTGGTTGTTTTTGAAGATGGCGCTGCAGTGGCCGGGCTGATCATTGTAATGATACTGATGGGAATCAGCCATTCGCTGCAGATCCCAGAATTGGATGGATTGGCATCGGTGATTGTAGGGTTGTTACTGGTTTTTGTTTCTTTTATCCTGGCCAGGGAGAGCAGAAGCTTATTAATGGGAGAAGGAATAGCCCCTGAAACAAGGCAGAAGATCTCGCAATTGGCCGAAAAAGATGCTGCGGTGATCAGAGTGAAAAATATACTTTCTACCTACCAATCGCCGGAGGAGGTAGTATTAATTCTGATTATAGACTTCGAAGATCACCTGGATACAGAGGAGATCACCGGAGCCATAGAGCGCATTCGCGAAAGCATAAAAAAAGAGTTTCAGCTGGTTCGGTTTGTACTGATTCAGCCGGAGTAAAATATTCAAAGACAGGATCTTGTCTGCCAGCAAGTCAACTAGGGACAAATGAATGAATTCCTTTGTTAATTAGTAGGTTCTGGGCTTTTCAACAAACAAATTTGAGCTTTCCAACAAAACTGGCGGAATGATTTTTACTGAACTTTGTCATGTAATAGTTTCAGATAAAATCTTTGAATCAGAATAGAATGAAAACAATAGATAATAATTATGTAAATGGTAAATTTACTCCTTCACACGGCAACGAGGTAATGAATATTTTCAATCCAGCTAATAATCAGCAAATAGGCAAAGTTGTTTTGGGAGAAGAAGCCGACATTTTAGCGGCAATCAGTGCTGCAGCTACTGCCTTTCCAGCATTTTCCAGCACATCCAAAGTGCAGCGCATGGAATACCTCCAACAGCTCCACGATGCAGTGATGGAAAGGATTGAGGACCTTCAGAATGTGACCATCGAAGAATATGGTGCAACATGGCAGCGCTCACTCTGGTCCAACCGTTACGCGGCTGAGACCTTTCTATACTTCAAGGAGATTTTAAGGGATTTCGAATTTGAATCAAATATCGGCAAATCCAAAATATCCCTGGTACCCCTAGGTGTCACGGCAATCATGACTGCATGGAATGCCAATTCCGGTTCGATCTGCGTTAAGCTTGCAGCCGCCATTG
>CBFGNP010000665.1:0-3059 GCA_965650095.1 uncultured Pedobacter sp.
AAAGGCGATCTCAAACTGGGCACCAAAGTAGAGGTAAAGAACCTCAACTCCATCAGAAATGTACGCAGGGCTATAGATTTTGAATTTGGACGTCAGAAGGAAGTGATTTCAGGTGGAGGAAGTATTATACAAAGTACGCTTACTTTTGATGCAGAGCTGGGTACTACCACGCCCATGCGGACTAAGGAAGAAGCAAACGACTACCGTTATTTCCCTGATCCGGACCTCTCACCCGTACATATATCTGACGAATGGCTTGCTCAGTTGAAGTTCGATATGCCGGCCTTACCTCAGGAAATAGCAAAAACGCTGGCCGCTGAATACGGCGTGAGCACTTCTGAAGCAACCATGTTGTCTGAAGACCATGATCTTCTGGTCTATTTCAACGAGGCACTACCTTATATCAACAATAAAAAGAGCCTGGTTAACTGGCTTACCGGGCCGATAAGGGCATTGTTAAATGAAAAGGAAATCGGAATTGCCGGTTTCAAAGTGATACCAGAACAATTGGCTGATGTGATCAACATGGTCGATGATAAGAAAATAAGTCAGCAGGTGGCCCTGCAGCAATTGCTGCCTGAATTATTGAAAGCACCGGCCGATAACGTCATGGATCTTGCTGCTCAACTAAATTTGTTGATTGAGGAAAACGGTGATGAATTGATGGGCTATGTAGATGATGTGCTTATAAAGTACCAGCAACAGGTTGAAGCTTATAAAAAAGGTAAAAAAGGCGTACTCGGACTTTTCGTAGGTGAAGTGATGAAGCTGGCAAAAGGGAAGGCCGATCCGCAAAAGATAAATGAATTGTTACAGGAAAAGTTAAAATAACCGCTATGATCAAGAAAACAGGCTATATACTGTTGTTATGTGCTGCATTTATAGCATGCAAAGATAAAGGTACTTTTATTGTGGAGGGACAGTTTAAAAACGCTGCCGCCGGAAGTAAGGTCTATTTGTTTGGTCTGCAAAAAGACCAGGCATTGCCATTGGACTCTACCGTGTTTTCTGAAAAAGGAGACTTCAAATTCTCCCATAGTGCACCCTCGGTGGATTTTTTTAGGATCTCTTCAGGCAACAGTGAATATATGGTCATTGCAAAGAACGGCGACCACATAAAAATTACAGCCGATCTGGCGGATAAAAATCTTTCCTATAGCGTTTCGGGAGCCATAGAAGCTGATAAACTGGAGGAATTAAATAAGATTAAAAATCAGTATATGGTTAAAATCTCAGAAATTCAAAGGCAATTTGATGAGGCCGTGGCAGCGCAACCTGATAAAAGGGCTGCGATTATGGAGCAAATGCGGCCGGGATATACCCGGGAAATCGATGGCTTAAATAAAGCAATCTTAAAGTTTGCACAGGAAAATACAGCCTCTTTGGCTGGTTTTTATGCCGTAAATCTTTTAAATCCAGCTGAATATGAAAAGGAGTTGGTGGACTATGCTGATAAAATAAAGTCCGAATTCAATGATAATGCAGCAGTAACTCAGTTTCTGGTAAAAATGGCAAAGCTTAAGTCGGTACAGATCGGACAGCCCGCGCCTGAATTTACCATTAAAAGTGTTGAGGGCAGGCCAATCAAATTGTCAGATTTTAAAGGCAAATATCTGATGCTTGATTTTTGGGCCTCATGGTGCATGCCATGCAGACAGGAGAACCCCAATGTGGTTAAAGCTTATCGCTCCTATAAAGATAAAAATTTCACTATACTCGGGATCTCCCTGGATAAAGACGCTGCGGCATGGAAAACTGCCATTGCAGCTGACCATCTGAGCTGGGCACACGCCAGCGATTTAAATGATTTTAACAGCCCAACAGCAATGCTGTACGCAATCGAAGCGATCCCAAGTTCTTTTATCATTGATCCGACTGGAAAGATCGTGGCTAAAAACCTTCGTGGCGAACAGTTAGAGGCTTTCTTAAATGAAACTTTACGCTAACCCTAAATTCATGTTAATAATCATAGGTATATTAACAATTTGTTAACTTGGGTTTAACGGTATATTATAATTGATTACCTAATTTCGTAACAAATAATTAAAGCTATGAGCACAGTAAAACAGAAGATACTTATTGTTGATGATGAACCGGATATTTTAGAGCTGATAGAATATAACCTAAAAAAAGAAGGCTACCAGGTTTATCTGGCAGGAAATGGACAAGAGGGGATTACAATAGCAAAAAAGGTGCACCCGGATTTAATTATTCTGGATATCATGATGCCAAAAATGGATGGCATTGAAGCCTGCAGGCTCATGCGTGGAATTCCAGAGTTTAAAAATACATTTATGGTTTTCCTCACTGCAAGAAGTGAAGAGTATTCAGAAATTGCAGGTTTTAATGTTGGTGCCGATGATTACATTGCCAAACCGATCAAGCCAAGGGCACTGGTAAGTCGGATTAATGCCATATTAAGGAGGAATTCAAGCACAGATGAAGTGTCTGATAATAAAGTTGAAATAGGGGATCTGGTCATCGACAGGGAAGCTTACCTGGTTTATCAGAATGGTAATAAGGTGGTGCTGGCCAAAAAAGAATTTGAATTGCTTTATCTGCTCGCCTCCAAACCTGGAAAAGTATATACACGGGAATCGATTTTAAAGAACATCTGGGAGGACTCAGTAGTGGTCACCAACCGCACAATTGATGTGCACATCCGTAAACTGCGTGAAAAACTGGGAGAAAGTTATGTAGCTACTGTAAAAGGAGTAGGGTATAAATTCGAACTTTCTTAGTACTTTTGTGGCTAAGAAATTCCTATCATATTGAAATATCCTTCTTTTAAAGATCTTATCCTATTCGAAAACGATGATTATATCGTAGTAAATAAACCACCGTTCGTAGCGTCTTTAGACGAACGCGGCGGTTCCGGAGAAGTAAATATACTTCGTCTGGCCAAACAATATTCAGCTGATGCCCAGGTATGTCACCGTTTGGATAAAGAAACTTCTGGCGCCATTATCATCGCTAAAACACCTGATGCTTACCGGTCAGTAGCAATTCAGTTCGAAAAACGTAAAATAAATAAAACCTATCATGCCGTTGTTGATGGA
>CBFGNP010000666.1:0-3056 GCA_965650095.1 uncultured Pedobacter sp.
TTCATTCAGGATACAATGTAAAAAATATAAAGCTACAAATATCAAAAAATACAAAACCTAGATCAAAAAGTGCAATCTAAAGAGGAATAACAGGCCTAAATTGTACTAACCAAATAATTTAAAATTAGCTAATTATGAAATCAGACATCAGTTTGGAGCAAATCAATTTTTACAACCAAAATGGTTATGTGATCATTGAGGATTTTTTAAACAGGGAAGAGCTTGAAGAATGGCGCAGCAGTGTAACCGAGGCCTTGATGGAAAGAAACGGTCAGAAAATGCCTGGTAAGTCTATTAAGGTGGATGAAGCCGATGGCATTAATAAAGACACGGACTATTTTAACAATGTGTTTGATCAGCTCCTGAATCTATGGCAAACGAACGACCGGGTTAAAAAGCTGATGCTGGATGAGCGGATAGGAAAAATGGCTGCCGATTTATCAGGGGCGGATGGCATCAGGATCTGGCACGACCAGGCATTGATCAAAAAACCATGGGCGAATCCTACTTCCTGGCATCTCGATACTCCTTTCTGGTCCTTTTCAGATCGTAAGGCCCTGTCTATTTGGGTAGCTTTAGATGATGCTACCCTGGAAAACGGATGCTTGTTTTTCATCCCCGGCACACATCAGCAGACGACTTTCGAGAATCCTGGGATAGGGAAAAATATGGGCGCAATATTTAATTTTTATCCACAGTTTAAAACCGCAGGGTCTGCTCCCGCTTTTATGAAAGCAGGAAGCTGTTCGTTCCATAATGGGTTAACCATTCATGGGGCGCATGCAAATATGACCCCTGGGTTCAGGCGGGCCATGACCTGTGCGTACATGCCTGATGGCAATATCTACAATGGTGAACCTAACATCCTTCCTGACGATTATCTGAAGACCTTAAAAGTCGGCGACCTCCTGAATAACGATGCGCAAAATCCGCTGATCTATAAACGGTAAATGATGAATATAAAGTTTTACGCGCCGAGGTGGGGTTCAGAACTGCTCAGCTGGAAGGATTTTGTATTTCGGGTAATGAAGGATAATTATCATGGCGTGGAAGTTTTCCCCTTGCCCGCATTGCAGGAGAAGGCAGAACTCCTGCAGACAATGGAGGACAATGGCCTTGATCTTATTCTTTTACACTCAGAGTTAACTGAAGGGAGGAATTTCGAGGCCTATAAAAAGGCGTTGACCCGAAACCTTTATGCCCTGGCAGAATATCAGACTAACCATTTGAAGCCAAAATTCATAAACTCCCAAACCGGCAGGGAGTATTACACCATGGATCAGATGGCGGACTGTTTCGCGATCTGTAATCAGATCAGTAAAGAAACCGGGATCAAGATTATCCATGAAACACACCGCAATAAGTGGTCCTATGCGGCTCATGTCGTTTACGATTACCTGCAGAAATTTCCATCCCTGAGACTGGCCCTTGATATTTCTCACTGGGTATGTGTCTCTGAAAGCTATCTGGAAGACCAGCCGGAAGCAGTACTTGCCGCGATAGCCCATAGCGACCACCTGCATGCAAGGGTGGGAAGCATCGAAGGTCCGCAGGTAACGGATCCGCGCGCCCCTGAAAATGCTATTGCCCTACAGCATCACCTGCAATTTTGGGATAAATGGATCGAATATCAATATCAGAGCGGAGCTGAAGAATGCAGCATCACCACAGAGTTTGGCCCATATCCCTATATGAATTACAAATGTTTTACCAACGAACCGGTAGCAGATCAATGGCAAATAAACGTGTATATGAAGGAGTTGCTGGAAAACAGATATCAAAACCAAATTTTATGAGCTTGAACAGAAGAAAATTTATAAAACTCAGTTCGGTAACAATTGCCGGTCTGCCACTAAGTAGTTTAACCGCTAACGATTCCTGGTACACAAATGATGCAGCACCTGCAGAAAACGAACTCTATACGCTGTTTAAAAATCCGGTCGGTACTGCAAAACCTTTTGTGCGGTGGTGGTGGAACGGCTTGCGTGTGGTTAAAGAAGAACTACTCCGGGAGCTGGATATGCTCAAGGAATTGGGAATCGGGGGCGTGGAGATCAATTCGATCCGCTTTCCCGAAACGGCAGATCCATTACATTATGAAGAACTGGAATGGCTCAGCGATGGCTGGATGGAAATGCTTGAATTTGCCTTGAAGGCTGCGAAAGAAAGAGGAATTGTATGTGATATCATTGTTGGGTCCGGATGGCCTTTTGGAGGGGAGTTTTTAAGCCCGGATGAGCAAACCCAGATCATGGCGCTGAATACCAAAGATCTTAAGGGGCCGCAGACCTTAAAAATTACCAAGGAAGAATTACTAAAGCTGGTGGAGCCTCCGATAGCCTCAAAACACAACAAACGTTACAAAGAATTAAGCGTATTGAGATTGGCACCAGCGAAATTGGCAAATCTGGAAAGTGTGTTAGACCTTGATGCGGAGATCAATAAGGACGTCATCACTATCCAGGTGCCCGATGGCGACCATGTACTGTATTTTCTGGTAAAGATCACCGGCTTTATGGCCGTGATGTATGGCGCGCCAGGTGCCAGCGGGCCAGTATTAAATCATTACAACAAAGATGCCGTTCATAAGTATCTGAATAAGATGTCGGACGCCATTACGCCAAAATTGGGCGTGATGGGCGATCATTTCCGGTCGGTCTTTACAGACAGTCTTGAACTGGAAGGCGCCAACTGGTGTGACGATATGTTTGCGGAGTTTGAAAAACGAAGGAAATATTCCCTTAAGCCTTATCTTCCATTCATTTTGTTTAAAACAGGACGTTTAGGACGAGCCCTGAATGAAAAGTATGGTTCAATCGTGGCTGAAGGCCTCAATGAAACACTGCAGCGGGTAAGGTATGACTTTGAGATCACCAAAATGGAATTGTTTCAGGAGCGCTTTCTGGATGTATTTTTAGATTGGTGTAAAAAGAATAAAGTTAAGTCGAGGGTACAGGCCTACGGCAGGGAATACCATCCGCTGGAATCCAGTATGCAAATTGATATTCCGGAATGTGAAACCTGGATCAGAAGGCACGTCGGAGAAGAACCAAAAG
>CBFGNP010000667.1:0-3050 GCA_965650095.1 uncultured Pedobacter sp.
CGCTTGCTGCAGCAAAAAGAACTGTTACCTGTAAAACTATCTTTTTGATATTCATTGTGGTTCTAAATGTGTGTGTATATGCATTATAATCGCAATTAATTTTAGGTTTAAAAGTTATGGTTTCAGTGAGATTACCTATATGTAGTAAGAGGTTGTATCATAAAGGCGATTTCACTTCAAATGCTGTCATGTTGTCCAAAGGACTCCTATGGAGAGCTTGTCGAAACACCTCAAAGAGTATTTAACAGGTCCTTCTACAGGCTTAGGATGACAAATCTATACTTATGATACAACCTCTTTTTAAGTTCAATGCTAAACATGAACCTCTAGAAAACTGTATTTCTATTTAGTTATAGTATCTCGTACTATTTACTTAGATCCTGCAATAATGGCATCTAAAATAGCCTGGTCTTTTACCTTATTATTAGCTCTGTCTAACATAAAACCTATCTCCCAATAGAAGGGCAGAATACCATTGACTTTAGCCTGTTTGGTTACATAATATGTCCAGTCATTTACAGACTTGTTGTGCATAGCCAGGTCCTTAGGAAGATAATTCGGGTTGTTAATCGCATTCCTTCTCCAGGCTGCATATTCACCCAGCATTACAGGGATTCCTTTATCAACAAACTTCTGTTTAATATTTTTGAATTCAGTATCAATCACATCCTCTTCTCCAAAGGTAGCGTTGCGCTCTGGTTCAATAGTAGAATGATTCCCTTTCCCCCAGTAGTAAGCCATTTTGCCCCAAGTTGCATCTCCATTTGTTAGTATCGTAAATGTTGCAGGCGTGTAGTCATGCACCTCAACCATCAACTTATTAGGAATTTCGTCTTTTGGCATTGTATTCATCAAAGTAAAAGTTTTAGTAGGGTCAGTGGTAGGGCCCTGCACAACCAGCACCCGATAACTGTTCCTGCCGCCGGTAGAACGAACAGCCTTGATGAATGTTTCGTGATAACTATTGAGTATAGCCATCTGCTCAGCATTTTCAACTGCAGGTTCATTCGTACCGGCAAAAATAAGATGTTCGTCAAAATCACGCATGGTTGTAGCAATCTGCTCCCAAAGCGCTTTTAGTCTCGCATTAATTTCCTCTTGCTTTTCCGCATTGACATTATTTTCGAGCCAGCCATTGTCTCCGTGCGTATTCAGCATTACATACATATCATTAGCTACACACCATCCAACAACTTCTTTCACCCGGTTAAGCCATGCCTGGTCAATTTCTGCTTTACTTGGATCACTTAAATGAGTCCAGTTCCAGTTACAAGGAATCCGTACAGTATTGAATCCCATTTGCTTTACAAATTTCACATACGATTCGGTCAGTTTACTATTCTGCCACTCCCCTTCAACTGGTGATTCCATGGTATTGCCAAAATTTATTCCCAAATGCATTTTTGCCGCCAGTTGTACAGCTGTACTACTCATACCGGTTGCATCGGGTGCTTTTGGCGATAAATTATATGTTGGATATAAATTACTTATTTGTGTAATCTTTTTAATATCCAATGGAGAAACTTCCAGCTCTGCTGCAGTCTCCGACTTCTTACATGATGAGGAGAATGAAGCGATAACGATCAGGAAACCTAAAAGTATACCCTGACTTCTATTTTTTATATTTATAATGTTTTTCATTTTGGTTAGATTTTAATTTATTTTTCACAACCCTCAGATTGTTGAAGGCTTTTTTTTTACTATCAGTCTTTTGAAAATTTATTTCAACTTACGTATTGTCAAAAACCTGATTTCTTTTAATTTCATGTTGAAGCGCTGCTGTAGTGCGGTTGGCCATATATTGATCCCAGGAGCAAGGAATTCGAATGGCGTTAAACCGTTTTTTTTAACCAGATCGACATATGCCTGGGTAACCAGCATTCACTGCTTTTACAAGAGACTGTTTCCCAGCCAGACTTCCGGATTCTTGCTTGTGGAACCTCGTAGACATAGGGATGACTACGATGCCGAAAAGATAATTTACTGTTCTCATATAGGTATATAATTGGTTTCTATTAAAAAATCGATCAGCAGAGGGGCAATTTACTTGCTACAATTTCCTTAACCAGATATTGCGATAGCTGATCGGTTCACTTTTATCTCCATGACTCTGTAATTTAATTGGTGAGGCATCATGTTTTCTGTAGGTTGGCTGGCCAATATAAGGGGTATCCCCTTTTAGTATGGTGGCATTCTGCACGAGAATACCATTGTGAAAAACTGTCGCTACAGCTGGTGACTTTACAGAACCGTCTTCGTTAAAACGGGGAGCTTTCCAGGCGATATCATAGGTCTGCCACTCTCCTGGCTTTAAACAGGCATTTACCATCGGTGGCGATTGTTTGTAGAGACTACCAGCCTGCCCGTTTACGTAGGTTTTATTGTCGTAATTGTCCAGCACCTGCAACTCATATCCGCCAGCACCCCAGGGAAGAGCAGCCAGAAAAATACCGCTGTTACCTCGGCCCTGGCCACTTCCGCTTATATTTTCTGGAATCCTATATTCAATGTGAAGCTGAAAATCCATAAACTTCTCTTTTGTCTGGAGATCGCCCGCTGACTTATCTACTGTCATAATCCCATCAGCTAACTTCCATTTTTTTGCTGAAGCAGCATCGCCGGAGTTTACCCACTGATCCAGATCTTTCCCGTTAAAAAGAAATATGGCATCTGAAGGCGCTCCTCCATACACCTTAGCCGGACTTACCTTTGCAGGTACCGGGGCCCATACTTCCGTATCTTCTGGCTTAGCAGGTTGCTGTGCCTGAACGAGCAGCGCATTTATTACGAGTATCCCAAAAATTAATATTGATCGTTTCATATTATTGATTGATTTTCTTTAGCTATTGAAGTATTATTTATTTAATGATTTGATCCAGGCCGCAATTTTTGTAACCTCATCTTTTGGAACATTGGTCATTGGCGGCATCGGCGTGGAATAACCTGGCCAATGCTCCGGTTTAGGCGTATAAATCAGGCTTATTAGTTCCCCGACCGTATACTTTTTGGTGGAAATCTCTTTAAAAGAGGGGCCAACTTGTCGCTTATCT
>CBFGNP010000668.1:0-3034 GCA_965650095.1 uncultured Pedobacter sp.
ACCTGCCATCAGGTGATACATCAGGTTCTCCGGCATCCTGCTGGTCATTTTTTCTTTTGGTGAGCTGTACACCTTCTCCGCCGTATATGCTGTACATCCACATTTCTCCGGCTCCAAGAGAGCGGGTTCCGGTAAAGTGCTTGCGCGCAATCAGGTATTCACTGTTGGGCATCCATGTGGCATTGTTTAACAGTCGGAAAGTTTCTTTGGTAACTTGTCTTTTTCCGGACCCGTCGCGGTTCATGATCCAGATGTTATCCGCGCCGGCCTTATCGCTGGTATAAGAGATATATCTGCCATTTGGGCTAAAACGGGGCTGTATATCCCAGGCGGGGCCGCCACTGAGTAATACTGCCGAACCGCCGGTGATGGGCATTACAAACAGGTCGCCCAGCAGATCAAAAACAATATCTTTCCCATCCGGACTCACATCCAGGTTCATCCATGTACCTTCATCCGTATTTAGCGTGAAGGTCTTGGTGGGGCCTTTGTATTTTTCAATGTCCCAGCTTTTTTCTGGCAAGCCTGCCCGGGAGGCTGTGGATTGCACTGACGAAGGCGTTGAAGGTTCTGTCTGAGCGAACAAAGTTTGACTTATCGATAGGAGAATGAATAGTAAAAAAGATGTTCTCATATAGCCGGAAGTGTAATTTAGTCCGCAATTTAGTAATATCGGTTCATTTTTATAGTTTTGGCCTGCAACCTTTTTATGAACGAGACAGAGATATTAAAGCGATATTGGGGATATGACGGCTTCAGACCATTGCAGGATGAGATCATCACCTCGGTTTTAAATGGCAAGGATACTATGGCTTTGTTGACTACGGGTGGTGGTAAATCTATTTGTTTCCAGGTGCCGGCTATGGTTAAAGAAGGGATATGTATTGTCGTATCGCCATTGGTTGCGCTAATGAAAGATCAGGTAGAAGGTCTGAAAGCAAAAGGCATTGAGGCCGTGGCTATTTATGCTGGAATGGGCAAACGGGAGATTGATATTCTACTGGACAATTGCATCTACGGAAAGATCAAATTTTTGTATTTGTCTCCGGAGCGGTTATTGTCTGAATTGGTTCGCGTACGGATTTCGTATATGAATGTTAATTTAATTGCGGTAGATGAGGCGCATTGTATTTCGCAATGGGGGTATGATTTCAGGCCACCTTATTTAAAGATAAACGAGATCAGGGAAATTCATCCCGATGTTCCTGTATTAGCCCTGACCGCGACGGCAACCCGATTCGTCAGGAATGATATCATAGAAAAGCTGCAGTTTAAACAACCTCATGTTTTTGTTCAGAGCTTTACCCGTAAAAACCTGAGTTACATTGTGGCGGATGATGAGGATAAGTATAAAAAACTGATCGGTATTACCAGCAAGGTAAAAGGTAGCGGACTGGTTTATGTCCGCAACAGAAGGGAAACCGCTGAAGTTGCTGCTTTTCTAGGCAGGAATGGGATTGCTGCAGATTTTTATCATGCAGGAGTAGAGAAAGATGAGCGCTTTAAACGGCAGGAAGACTGGAAGCGCAACAGGATCAGGGTGATGGTCGCCACCAATGCTTTTGGAATGGGTATTGATAAGCCGGACGTGCGTTTTGTGGTTCATCTTGACTTGCCCGACAGTCTGGAGGCTTATTACCAGGAAGCGGGCCGCGCAGGAAGGGACGGATTGAAGGCTTACGCTGTTTTGCTGGCCAATAAATCGGACCAGTTATCCTTAAAAGCCAAGTATACAGACAGTTTTCCCTCGGTTGAAGAAATAAAAAAAGTTTACCACTATCTGGGAAATTATTTTCAGTTGGCTTATGGAGCAGGGGAAGGGCTGACCTTTGGTTTTGACCTGGCCGACTTTTGTAAAAGATTTAATGTCGGGGTGATCAAAGCCATGGCAGCGATGAAATTTTTAGAGCATGACGGATACCTCACTTTGTCAGAAAATATATTTTTGCCTTCCAGGGTGTTGTTTATTGTGGGGAATGAGGATGTTTACCGGTTTCAAATAGAGAATGCTGGTTATGATGGGCTTATAAAAGCTATATTAAGATCTTATGGAGGTGCTTTTGAACAGTATGTAAAGATCAGTGAAGCTGATATTGCCGGGAAGATCCGGGCTTCGTTTAAAGATGTAGTGCGGCATTTAAACACCTTGCAGGAATTGGGATTATTGTCCTATCTGCCGCAATCCGATCAGCCACAGCTGCAATACCTTCGGCCAAGACTGGATTTTAACCATATGGATATTGACGTAAAATATATCGCACAGCGCAAACAGATACAGACCGACCAGGTAAATGCCGTTTTGGCCTATGTCGCGAAAAAAGAATGTCGCAGTGTGCAGTTGCTGGCTTATTTTGATGAGCCGGGATCAGATAAGTGTGGCATTTGTGATGTCTGTCTGGCTGAAAAAAAGAAAGATGATGCAGCGCAGCTGGAGGATAAGATAGACTTTGAGATCATTAGACTTTTACAGGTAGAAACGCATACGCTGGACCTGTTGGTGCCGGCGATTGCCGCTGGAACTGAAACCGAACGGCTGGAACGGATACGTATCCTTATGGATGCAGGAAAGATCAAAACAGACGGTAAAAATTATTATCTTTAGCTATGATGAAGAACCTAGCCCTTATTGCCTTGCTTATTCCTGTTTTATTTGCAGGGTGTGAAACCAGGTGTATAGAAGATTCCGGTCAGACTGTGAGCAGGACCGTTTCCCTGAAGAATTTTGATAAAATAAAAGTAAAAGGCACGATTAAGCTGATACTGGTACAGGATAGCAGCTATAAGGTGCAGGTTGATGCAGATTCAAATATCATCACTTATGTTAAAGCTGATGTTTCCGGGTCTGAACTAACTATAAAGCTGGACCATGATAATTACTGTGGTACTGATTCTATTGTGGTACATGCAGGGATTGGTGAATTGAAAAAACTGGAACTGGATGGTACCATTGCAGTTGCTGGAGAAGGACGGATCTATGCCAGAGATATCGACCTTTCTCTTGCAGGTACCTCGGATGTGTCGCTGGACTTAAATG
>CBFGNP010000669.1:0-3031 GCA_965650095.1 uncultured Pedobacter sp.
GCTTTGAAAGATTTACTGAAAGTATAGTCAAAACCAATGGAACCAGCAAAACGGTAATTGCGGTTTAAGGCTTGAATGGTTTCGGATGCAGCACTTGGATTACTTACACCAAAGTTATCGGTATCGGCCAGGTTTGGCGATTGCACACCGGTTTCCGACAATTCGTATGGGGAAAGAAAAGGAGATTTGATTTGAGACAGATACAATGGATTGGTTGTGTAGGCTTGTCCCTGGTCCCTTAAGTTCTGCTCGCTCCGTGTAAACGCAAGGTTTATCTGCGATTTCAACTTTGAAGAAAGATTTAAACTGGCATTAAAACGGGTCTGATAACGGGTCAGATCTGTATTGTTGGTAATGCCTTCGTTATTCAGGTATCCGAGCGACAGGGAATAGGTTGCGATATCGTCACCACCGGTTACTTTCAAATAGTAATTTTGACTGACGCCACTGCTCATCACCCTGTCCTGCCAGTTTGTATTTTGATGATAGTTATAATATTCAGGATTCGGATTATCATTCATATAAGGCTCAGCTTTAATCATTTCATCGGTCATACCCGGTTTTGTTTTCAGCAGATCGGACAAAAAGATGCGGTACTGATCCGCCTGCATGACCGGCAGTTGATCAACGGTACCATTGTATCCGCCATAGGCAGAAAAATCTAATCTCGTCGCGACATCCTTTGCTCTGCTTGTTGTTATTAAGATGACCCCATTGGCGCCACGTGTTCCATACATTGACGCGCCATCCTTAAGGACAGTGATGTTGTCAATGTCTTTTATATCTACATTCGCCAGATGGTTGTTCCGGTGGCCGGAGATGATTGAACTTCCATAAGTATTGATGTCATAGATCACACCATCTACGACCACAAGTGGCTGATTGGCAGCATACAGGGAATTATACCCGCGCAGGTAAAGCTCGGCCCCGATATCCGGCGTACCTGATCTTCTGATGGCCTCCAGACCCGCAACCTTTCCCTGAATATAGGAATCCGGTGTTTCATTGCCGCGCGTCCAAGATCCATTCGGGTTAATGCTTGCCACCGCATATGGTGTTCTGTTTTTTAATACTGTACCAAAAGGAAGTACCGCGGCATCATATACAGAAGTATAGCTCTCCTCATACAAAACTGACGAAATGGCCCTACGTCCTTTCAGTGCTTCTTCCCTGGATTGATAACCTTGTGCTGAAATCACAATTACCGCATGCAGATCAGGAACATTGATCTTATAATTTCCCTTTTCGTCCGTAAGTGCCGCAGAGTAGCCGGTTACACTCACGTTAATTCCCGGCAAGGGCTTTCCGGTAGCGGCATCAGTAACTATGCCTGTAATTTGCGGCCCTGTAGCCTTCTTTACAGTTACAATTTCTGTTGTGCTTACCGTATCTGTTTCCTGAGCAAGCAAGTGATTGCTCAGTGTGACGAAAAATAAGCACGGCAAGACAATATTTTTTACTGTTTTTGAATCTATATACATAAGATGCTGTTGAAGGGCTAGTTAACTGGTTTTAATTTTATATAATCTAAAGTCAGCGCCGTGGGCAGTGCAGAAGTTGCCCCGAGCGAAGAGGCAAGGAAGGTATACAGGGTGCCATAGGTTTCGGCGGTATACGTTCCCAGATAAACTTCTTTAAAGGCGTCCTTGTACGACTGGCTGGCCTGGTCGAGCCCGAGTACAGAAGGAACGTCTTTATATCCCAGCGTAACGACTGAAGTAGCGGCTCTTGTTGTACTAAAGTTTATCTTCATGGAAACAGGTGTTGTCAATACATCATTTATCGCCCTCCAGTACACCTCATATTTTACAGAATTGACCACTGGCTTATATCTGAAATAATAAAGCGGATTTGGGCTGGAAGTGATGCTACCTGTCTGCAACTCAGTGTAGCGGACACCGAAAGGATCCTGCTTAATCCTGACAAAAGGGTTTGAAGGTGCCCGTAACGAATCCGGCATTTCGGCCTGTATTACAACCGTTGGAATTTTATTTTCCATGACTTTATAATCGATGCGATCTACTACATACGCAATCCCGTTGCTCAGCAAACGCGTTTCCACAATGGCGTTCTTGTCGAGATGGATCTTAACACCGGTAACGCTGGTCATTGAATCCGGCAGTTCATTCAACGTATAAACCCCATTTACGACCAGGTCACGCACTACGCTCCATTTGGTAAGTGTATCCGCTAACAGCAAATCGGGATGCCTGTTATAAGTAGCCAGCTTGTTGTTCTCAGCAGTAAATGCAGCATCATTTAACACGATATAGGTAAGCAGACTATCTTCGCTGCTGATATCGGAGATCTGCTGAAAGTATCTGTTCCTTGTGACTTGGAATGTTGTCTCTTCCTGGTATACCCCTTTCTGAGTAACCGGGTCTTTGTACAAAAGCACACCTTTGCTGGTATCTAGTTCCAGGTGTTCCATCCCCTTGATGAATGCAGCCTGTAAACCTGCCATTGTGGAAGCCTGCAAAAATTCCCAGGCATTTGGTTTTGGTACTGAAGCTGCGTCTACCACATGCAGCACCCCATTTTTCACGTACACATCCGCCGCAACAATTCTGGCTTCCTCAAATGTAGTTTTGGTAAATCTTGTATTTTTGCCATTCAACATTCTGACAACCAGCAAGGGTTTAGGATTGGCCGTAAAATAGCTCTGATTGGCAATGCAATTGCCTACAAAACGCTTTAACGCTGCCGTATCATTGACGATGTCCGCGTCGAGGCTTTTTAAGGCCTCGTTATTTGGGGCCCAAACGGTAAATGATTTAGACGACTGGAGTACGCCATCATAACCCGTTTTTACCAGGTAAGCAGCAAAGGTGCTTAGGCTGGCATCCGAACTGATCTGTTCAAAAAGCGTTTGATCCAGGCGGGGAATGTTTAATTCATTGTGCGCTGTCCAGGCATCTTTGCAGCCGGCAAATGTTATGCAGGCAAACAGAAAACCCAGTATAAAATATCTCGTTTTAAAATTGATCATCTTTTCAGGTGGTATAATTTTTATTGCTGTGATTATTATCGT
>CBFGNP010000670.1:0-3025 GCA_965650095.1 uncultured Pedobacter sp.
TTTTGCAAAGCATTGTCCTGGCTCACTGGTGATAAAGCAAATTTAATTTTTATCTTTTCCGAAACCTCCGTGTTGAAGTCGAAATACATCCGAATGTTCTTTCCTGCAATCTCCGGAAAATTTCTGGTCTGGTCAAACTTACGCCAGAAGCCCCGGTATGGCTGGGCTCCATCGTAATTTTTCTGCCCATAACCTTTAAAGGGTTTAGAGAACGACATCGCAAAATATACTGTACGCGTACGTGCCCAGCCATTGGTTTGCCGGTAGCCTGTTATCAGTGTGTCATTCACGACACGTACATAGGTCCATACATTTTTGCCGTCATAGTTATAGATTCCTGACATCAGGTCCAGGATAATGTGCGACTGATCAGATTTTGGGAAAGTGTACTGGTGCATCCCTACCCTTTTTGTAGTGGTCAGTTCAGCCAGGATATTGTCATCCTCCAGCTTCACCTTATAATATCCGGCTTCTGCAAGCTCATTGGCATGAGAAAATGCAGAGCGGAAGCCCGATTTTGGGTCGGCCGCCGTACCTGGGTTCATTTGAAGTTCTCCTTGAGTAGGCATGATCAGGAAATCGCCCAGATCTGAGTGCCCGGTACCGCTAAAATGTGTATGACTGAACCCTACGATCGTCTTATCCTCGTATTTATAGCCCCCACAATAGTTGTATACTGTGCCGGTATATTTCCCCTCTACTGAGTAAGGTATCGTATCTGTTTCCGGACTCAGTTGCACCGCTCCAAAAGGAACCGTAGCGCCAGGATAGGTGTGGCCCATCTTTTCTGTGCCAATGATCGGTTTTACATATTTTACCAGGTTCTGTGCAACAGAAAGCCCGGGCATAAGCAAAAGGGAATAAAATAGTATGGTGTTTCGCATCACCAAAACTATGATTTATTGTTTAAACTGTCTATACTATATTGCTTCCACAATTCGTCAACTGTTTTTGTTTCTTTACAGGTGTGTGCCTTTGCGATCTCTTTATTAAGGCATTTGTTCTTCGAAACACTTACTTTAAGAAGTACAGCCAAGTCTTGCCCCCTTCTGTTATGTACCAGCCGGGAGACACCCAATGGGTGTCTCCCGGTATCAATAGATGTAGTATCGCCTATTTACCTTTCAGGCCCTCAGCTACACCAACATATGCCGGTTTTCTGATAAGACCTTCTGTCCATAAACCAATTGGCTCTCCAGCTCTCCAGCTGGAACCCGTAGGACTATCCTGAGGAGCCCATATCGTTATTCCATAACGCTGAGCAGCGGGAATGAGCTCGAAGTATTTTTTTACAACATATTTATACATTTCTGCCTGCGCAGCATATTGCTCCTTTGTAGCCTGAGTGGTTTTTATGTTCCCTTCAAAGCCCATATCCAGTTCAGATATTTTTATCAGTTTACCGGTTGCGGCCAACAAGGTGAACATTTCATTAATCTTTGCCTTATCTGAAGTAGCGACAATGTGCATCTGTGTGCCGATACCATCTATTTTGGCGCCTTTTCCTTCGAGATAGTTGACATACGCAATCAGACCTTTACATTTATCGATGCTATATTCAAGGTTATAGTCATTGATAAAATGAATATCAGTAGCGTTACCGTATTGTCTGGCCCACTGAAATGCTTTCAAAGCATAATCTTTACCCATATAATCCTGCCAATAGAATTCATCAGCCGCTAGATTGGTCTTACCTATACCGGTTTTAAGTTCAGTAGGTCTCCCATCATCCATGGGTTCATTGACAACGTCCCATGCTTTAACCTGTCCTTTAGATGCTGTTACCATACCCTTAATCCAATTTTCCAGCGCGGCGCTTACCAGCGTTTTCTTTTCTTCGGCTGTTTTCTCAATGATGGTAACTCCACCATTTGGATTATATTTTTTCAGTGTTATGTTATCAAAATAATAGGATGTAGCGGTTTTTCCAAGATTAAAAGCGATGGTACCACTGGTCGCCATTTCAGCTGACACTGTAATCTCTTTGGTGTAAGTCGCCCAAGCTGGTGTGGATGAGATTGAACCAAAAAAATCCCAATGTTTATATCCTCCCGGTGTCGTATGTGCCTGTGTGCTATACGTTGCGGGTGCATCCGAGCGCACATCCATCTTAAGCTCATATTTTTCTCCCTGTTGCACAGCTGGAGAGAATTTAACAAACAACTGTGCATCATAATCATTCGTGCGAACAATCGCATTAGTTAATTTCAATGCCCTACCTATTCCGTTTGCGCCTTGTCCCGCAGCAGTAAATGAGGCTACTGCATTGGTATTGGATTGATAATTTGCCGCATTGTCAGTTTCAAAATCAGCGACAGTTACAAGATCCCATGTAGGCCCACCTGTTGAAGGTATGATTGTAGGTGCGATTAATCCCTTTAAATAGGTTGCGTTTTGGTTAGCGTGCCAGGCTAGCGTGTGCCCAAAAACAGAAATACCGGCCTTCTCGCTATTCGTTAGCAGCGTCTGAACATTGGTCAGCGATAAACTTCCATCGCCTTGTACCACAGCCATGTGTTTCATCTCATAACCTAATGTTATTTCGTCAAAATTACTGTTTATAAGTCTGTACATCACGCCCTTGGAATTGTATTGCTGTAATGACACGCCGGCACCGAATTTAAATTTAGGATTTGTATTCCTGTCTACATAAGTTTTCAAATCCTGATAAGCATCTATTTCCTCCTGGGCACCAAAAGTTACCGGCTTATCAACATGATAGTCGAGTGCCTCATATTTGTTGCAGGAAGTCAGCACTACAGTCGCAACTACGCTTAGTGCTATTTTATATAATGGTTTCATAAAACTCGATTGATAGATTAAAATTAATTGGCAACAGTGGGGAAGGTTTCGGCCTTGACCCCACGATCGCGCATTACAAGTGTATCTACAGTGGTAACTGTCCTGTCACTCAGGTCAACCTGATAGTTCAGATAAAGTGCGTCACGATCCTGACTACCCCAGCTGTTTTTCTCCCCTCTTTTGACAAATTTCCCGGTTCCCGTAGCGGTAAAACTATTGTCTG
>CBFGNP010000671.1:0-3025 GCA_965650095.1 uncultured Pedobacter sp.
CCCTTTAGCGTATCACTGCTAATTTCGACATGCTTCGGATGATGATGTTGTTGATGTTGTTGATCTACATATACCAATGAAACCATCATGAGCAAACACTCACAAAAAGAAATAAATATGCTCATGATAGCTTCATAACCATTAAAAAACAAATATATTCTGATGAAAAAACAGGAGAAATGATCAACCCGAATATTAAGTTCTTCATATAAAAAATTGTATTAAGCACCCTGCTTAGCCACTCTGTCTATCCACCCTGCTTAGCCCTTCTCCTTAGCCACCCTGCTTAGCCCTTCTGCTTAGCCACCCTGCTTAAACAAAAAATTACCTTCTCCGAGGAGGCATCAGCGTTCTTTGAGTTTTTCCTGTTAAGGAAAAACCCAAAGTAATGCAGCCTCCGAAGAGAACGGTTATTTTTTAAATGTTTTAGCCACCTGGAACAATGCCCTTGGCACATGAAAACAACACTTCCATTTCCCGCCCTTTAATGGCAGTAACACCTCAGCCCTTCTGTTCAGGTAAGCAAACCACTCCCCATGTTCCGGATCCCTGAAATGTTTCCAGGTATACTCATGCAGTTTTTCAAACCATTCCGCACATTCTTTCCTTCCGGTAAGTTCATATCCTTTAGCCATACAAACGAGGGCTTCCAGGTGGACCCACCATAGCTTCTGGTCCCATTCCAGTTGTTGTACCGGTTTGTTTTTAATGTCCATAAAATAGAAGATGCCGCCAAATTCCTTATCCCATCCGTATTCCAGCGTATGCAGGGCAATTTCTGTTGCTCTTTCAATTAAATCCTTATCGTTTAAGCGAACACCCAGATCCATCATAAACCACATGGCTTCAATGGTATGCCCCGGATTGATCAGCCTTCCGTCGAAGGAATCAGAAAAGGAACCATCCAGGTTAACGTTCTCGAGAATCAGTCCGCTGTCTTCCTGATAGAATATGTTCATTACTTCATGAATAACCGTTCTAAGCAGGTCATCCACAGTTTTTTTATCCAGTAAATGTTCCATCTCCAGCGATAAATTACTGAGGATCATCGGCAAGGCGAAGTTCTTGAGGCTACGTGTACCAGGATATGCTTTATTGTATTTGCCTTTTGGATTGTTCTGGCGCTTTAAGATATTATAAAAAGTATCTTTGGCCATCTTCGCATATTTCTCCTGAGGATCAGCTTTGTAAAGCGCTGCAAAGGCCATACTGGCAAAGCAATCAGAGAAAATGTTGTAGGGCTGCACCAGGGGCTCACCAGACTGGTCTAAGGAGAAGTACCAGTTTCCTTCCGCATCGCGACCATGCTTCTCTATAAAATCTGCGCCGTGCTTTGCCATTTCCAGCCATTCCGGCCTTGCTTCCTGCTCATTGTATAAGGTGGCGAAGGTCCACACTTCCCTGGCCTGCAGCCACATGAACTTATCTGTATCAAAAACATTCCCAAACCTATCCAGGCAATTAAAATATCCCCCTTGTACTTCATCTTTGGAATGTTTCATCCAAAACGGAATCACATTATCCAGTAGTTCTTTCTCGTAAATTTCACTGTAGTTCTTCATCACGGCACTCAAATTGTTAATCCTTGTAGATATTCCTTGTATCTGTTAAATAAATGTCCGGCCTGCAGATAGGCAGACTGCGGACTCATAAAATGTGAAAATTCAAAGGTAATGGCCTTATCATAGCCTGCCCTCCGGGCAGCCTCCAGCTTCAGCCTCAGCTTTTCGAACTTAATTGGGAGAAACTTAATGGGCATATCCCTGTCGAAGCTTTCTGCATTTGTCCAGCACTGTAATCCATACTGGTCTGCTATTTTTTTGTTCACCGCAAAAAAATCGTCCAGCTCATGATAATCGATATGACCATCCTGAAACGCTACGGCATCCACAGCCCCTTGTATCCCGCTAAATATTTCTCCCCATTCTTTTTCATGTTCCTGCAGGGAAACGGCATCCTGTTTGGTCAGTTCAGCCGAAGCTGCCATCACTGCTTTTTTCCCATCTATCCATGGCGAGATCAATGTGGGCAGTCCAGCACTTACCTCTTTGCACTGCATACCCAGCGTCCTGAAGGCTTCAGTAGCCCCTTTAGTCCGCCTGCTGATCTCCATGCTCAGGTACCAGCCACCAAAGCTTTTATAATGACCGTACTGCTGCCACACCTCATCAATTACGTAACGGTTGGCATCTATTTCGTGCTGCAGATTGCCGGTATCCCAGTATTTACCACTGTCGTACAAACCGAAATAAAATTTCATAGCGTACTTATCTGCCAGCTGTAAAAACAGCTCCACCAGATCTACCGGCGGAGCATAACAGCCAAAACTATCCTGCAAATAAGCAGAAGGGTAAGTCATGAAGCGGCGGTAACCGCTCCTGATCATGATCACGGTGTCTATTCCAAGAGACTTCATATGGGCAAAATCCCTGTCCCACTCTGCCCTGCCCCAGTTCTGGTGCGGAATATCGTGCGAGATCTCGTCTATAAATGTTCCTGTTATCCTCATAAGTATTTTTGTTCTTTCAGGTAAAAAACCCAATCAATATAGGCACTTGCTTTAAGGTGTACACCATCGGGACTTAGCTCTTTTCTTAAATTCCCGTTCGCGTCCGCAAAAAGTGGTACAATATTGATATAGGTAATATGTTCTTCAGCAGCCAGCTGTTTAATTTTTTCATTCAGTACAGGGACCATTACGCTGCGCCCTTTAGTGTAAGCTTCGCGGGTCATTTCTTCGTTAATCGGCAAAGCGCTTTCTATGTAGATCTTTGTTTTTGGAGATTTCGCTTTGATCATCCTAATGATCCTCTTATAATTATAGATGCTGACCTCATATGGAAGCTTCCTGAAAAGGTCATTGATGCCATCCATCAGGAAAATGGCTCTTGGCTTAGCCCTCAGCACCTCGTCCATCCTGGCCAGGATACCGAAGGAGTTGTCGCCCCCTACGCCACGGTTCACAATGGGACAGGAATAATCCGATAAGATCTCCTGCCATTCACCACGCTCGGTGATGCTGTTG
>CBFGNP010000672.1:0-3019 GCA_965650095.1 uncultured Pedobacter sp.
CAAACAGGTTCCAGTCGCGCTCGTCGTTCATGCCCTCATCAATGACCTTCTGGATTCTTTTTAACTGTTCCTCCGCAAGAGGTTTGCCATTGGCATCTTTGATCTTCAGCATTTCCTGACTGATCTTCTGCAACAATTCATTTTTATAAACCAGGCTCATTGCAGAATTGGCCAGTTCCCTGCTTTTTCCGGCCAGTTCTGCCTGAAGTTTTTCAGTCTGCAGTTTAATAATCTGTTTTTCTGTTGCCTCAGCCTCCTTTTTCAGGAATGCTTCCTTTTCAGCCTGGAGCTTCTTGGTAATCTCCCGCTGATCCTTCCATAACTTTTTTTCGTAAAGTTTCTTGCCAACCAACAGCAAGATGATAAAGAGGAGGGCATAACATACAAATGCCAGGGTACTCGCGTAAAAAGGCGGGAGCACTGTAAATTCAAAGACTGTGGTCTTGCTTAAGTTCTGGTCGTTTATTTTTGCACGTACCAGAAATCTATAATTTCCACCTCCCAGGTTGGTAAAATCTTTCTGAGAAGCAGGGCTCCAGTCAGACCATTTTTTGGAATAACCTTCCAGAAAATACTGAAATTTAATCTTGGCCTGCCGGTAATAGGGAAGGGCATAAGAGATACGGATATTGTTCCGGCTAAAGGGGATGGCTATTGCAGATTCACTATTGCCAACTTCACTTATCGTAAGATAGGTGTCTGTGATGTCTTCTACTTTCCTGATCAATACTGATGGTAAGTTGATCTTCTTGCTGCCATTGGGTTCCATCGCATTAAAGATGACGAAGCCCTCGTCCACACTGATCAGGTAAATCTGATCGCTGATCTTACTGATGTTCTCATAATATTGGACCATCCGGCCATCCAATGCGCTGAACTGGTTGGAGTCTATTCCAATCCTGCCCGGCTGTTCAAAATTAACGAGCGCCATCTTTCCATGGTTAATAAACCAGTATCTTTTGTTCCCGGCACTGATGATCTTATTTGAATTGGCAAAGGAACCTATTGCATGATTCAGGACTTCATACCCCGTAAACTGGTTGCTGATTTCATCGAAAGTTAAAAAGCCCTTATCGGAGGAGTAAAGTAACCTGTTTTCCAATGTAAAAAGATTGACATTGTAGTTGCTCGGTAAACCATTCCGTTCATCATAATATTTAATAGCGGTTGCCTTTTTGAAATCAGGGCTGAGGCTGAGTTTATACAGTCCTCTGTAAGCATGACTTACCCAAAGATCTCCCCTGGAATCTTTTTCCACATATCTGGAAGGCGCTGTAAAATCCTCAATTTTATGAAAATATGTCCATAGCCCGGCGGCATTTTTCTTATAAAGTACAAGTCCGTTATAGGTGCCCTGAATAAGGTAGTCCTCATTTAATTTTTTTATGGTCCAGCCACCGCTTATACCGGATATCTTTTCTATTTTATTGTCATTTACCCTAAACGTACCATCATTATGACCGCATAGCAATTGTCCGTCAATTAAACTCAGGTCCCAGACCTGCCCCTGTGTATTTGGGATCAGCTTAAAATTGAAGGTCCTGAAAGGCTGCCCGTTTTCTGTTGTCCAGGGACTGGAGAACAGGCCCTGATTGGTTCCAAGGTATATTTTGTTTTTGTAAATTAAACTGGAGTAAACCGTCCCGAATAAGCCTGTTTTATCGAAATAGAAATAAAGAGGGGAATTGAGCTCTATCCGGTCGATCCCATTATCCAGTCCCGCCCATAAGTTCTGTTCCTTATCGGCATAAATACTTAATACAGTATTGTTTTGCAGACCGCTGGATTTGCTGATTTGCTGGATGATATGGCCTTCCTCATCGATGATGATCAACCCATTTAAAATGGTGCCATAAGCATAATACCTGCCCAATACCTGAGCCCCGTTGTTGAGTTGGTAAGTCCGCAGGAAAGTGTTGGCTGGAGTTTTGAAGGGGATATATCGATGACCGTCATACAAGAACAGACCTGCTTTACTGGTTCCAATAAGCAATTTTCCGGCTTTATAGGGTAATATAGAAAGCACCCCTTCTGGTAAGGCCGGACCATCATTGTTTAATGGGGTTAAATGACTTCCTTTTAATTCAAATAGTCCCCTGCCCAGTTCCTCAACGATGAAACGTTTATCTACATGGTGCAAAAACAGGAAGGAGCCCGCACCTTTAACTACACGGATTTTATTGTCCTCGTAAACGTAGATCGTGGTGAACGACTGAAAGATGATTTTTTTACCATCAACGTAGATTTTCCAGATCTCGTCGGTCATTTGATATGGTTTAGGAATAAGCTGGATCAATGAATGATACTTTAAGCGCTTTTCCGTTACCTTCCAATATCCAAATTCACCAAAGCTACCTGTATAAACTGTTCCTTGCGTATCCGTAGCGACTGACCGCACAATCTGGCGGTTTGGCATTTGGTATTGCTGCCAGTATTTGCCGTCATAACTCAGCAGACCCTGGGCATTTCCAAAATACATAATACCCTGTTTATCTTTTGCGACAGACCAGTTCTGGTTGCCAGACAGATAAACAGATTTAGGATAATTTTGTATGTAAGGAACCCCGATGCCTTTAATTTTATCGGCGAATGCATAGAAAGGCAATAAAAGCGCAAAATAAAATATGCAGCAATTCAGGTACCTGTTGTTCATGAAAAGCTAAGGTAGTTATTTTGTGGCCACGTTTACTGGCTGAGGTACTTTTACATAATAACCGGTTCCGTCATATTTCCGTTTACGGGGATTAGTGGTACAAGCTACCGAGCAGCAGCCTTGTAGTTCATTGCCACAGTCGTCGCACTGGGTAATATGCTCATTGCATTCCGGGTTAGCACAATTGATCATTTTAGGGCTTACCTTACCGCAGTTATAGCATTTCGATACGATGCTTGGATTTACAGCGTTGACATCAACAGCAATACGGTTATCGAACACATAACATTTGCCTTCAAAGTCTTTTCCTCCGGCCTCGCGACGTGGTCACGCCGCCGCGTCCTCGCTCTGGTCTGCGCCGGAGGG
>CBFGNP010000673.1:0-3017 GCA_965650095.1 uncultured Pedobacter sp.
TAATACATCCCATCCTTATTGCCCTCCAGTAAGTCACAATTCCACTCCTCGTCCATATCGAAGACACAATTGCCCTTATAGATCTTTTTGTCGCGGGAAGAAACCATGCCATATATTTTTTTCGGCCTGTCATAAGCCTCATATCCCATATTTTCAGGCAAAGGTTCCAGACGCAGCGATCGGAAAGCTTTCCAGGTTACCACCACCCTACCCCATTGGGGGTGCATCACGACAATTCCCCGGCTGGAGGCTGAAACATCCCTGCCATCTGTTAAATAAACTTTCTACCCTGACTTTAGGCTTACCGTTGCGCCTTTATTAAACCGCTCCACCGTAGCAATATCTGTAAAATCATACTGTACACGCTGATCGCCATTTAGTAGCCCTTCCAACTGCTGGTTATCCAGATATTTCGTTTTATCCCATTGAATGAAGCCGCTAAAAGGCCCTTTGGTAGTCATCACCGTTCCATAGATCGGATTTCCTTTGAGGTGACTTAAATGGGAGGGTCCGGCAAAAAACCTGATGGTACTAATAGCCGACCATTTTATGGTGTTGACCAGCTCGTTGTTATAGACCACAATGTCCTTGCCCAGATGCCTGTTTTCATGCTCGTCGACCGTCAATCTGATTTTAGATCCGCTTTTATAATAAAGCTGCGCCTCTTTTGGGCCTGTTACATGGATCAGGGAAATATCGCCGAAACGACATAAGATCTCACTTTTCCGCTCGGGATATTTATCCCTCCAGAGGTTCATAAATGTCCAGTCCAGAACAGGTTCTTCTTCTTCGTTGGAAAGGTTGTTCAGCTGGTACTCACTTAGATATTTAAGGTTAGGATTAACCTGTTTGGCAACCAGTAAGATATCAGACCACAGCATTTGCCCACCACTCCATCTGATCTGCCCGGTATATACCTGTTTGTTCTTTAATTTAATTTCCCCATAGATAAAACCTTCGTGCTGAGCTCTGGCATCGGCAGCGAAAAAGATCAAGAGGATGAAAAGTAAATACCAGTGGTTAAATCTCATTATTCCGGTTCATCCTGACAATTTATTTATTTATATTGTTCTGACAAATAAATAACAGCCAGATGCTGATAATTTAGAATTGAACCGGGATATTATTGGGTTGAATACTTCAGCCCTAAGTTATCCCGATTCAGTACAATAAAGTCTGATTACAACCCCTATCTATTTGCCGGCAAGCATATTTTCTTTCTATTTATAGGAATGAAACGGCTAAGTTTCAAACCCTAACAACCAGATATATAATGAAAACTTTTTACACTAAACTCCTGCTGTTCGCTTCATGCCTCTCCATACCGGGCATCGTGACGGCACAAACACCAAAACCCGTACTGAAAGTAGATTTAAATATCGCTTCCCGCAGAGCAGCCGAAGTGAATGAGTTTGAATACCTGCCATGGGCGGTTAAATCCGGTATTTCCGATAGTTTTACCGGTAAGGGCGTAAAGATCACCTTTACTAAAAAAGGTACTTCGGGCTCGGAACTGGCTACCGACTATTACAAAAAGGGTGTTCAGTCTCCTTATTATGCACGATTGGCCAGCGATGGTTTAATGCTGAGCGAAGGAAATGCCGGAGCGGAAATAGAAATGCGGATCAGCGGACTTCCTGCAGGGCCGAATACCCTGCTCACCTTTCACAACATCATTGGAGGAGGAAAACCAGATATGTATGCACCGATTGACATTTATGTAAATGGCAAACTGGCGGCAGACAACCTGGTGCCTTCCTACCGGGTGCTTGAAAATACCAAAATCCGCAGCGCTTATTTAAAATTCAATGCCGAGAAAGGCAAAGATGTTATCGTTACTTTTAAACCTGACGAAGGTTCCCTAGCTGCTAACAAGAACCTGATCATCAATGGCTTTGAGCTGAACACCGCGAATGTGATTGATCTGGCACACTCGCCACAGCCATTGCACAGCGACGAGCATGTAAATGCCGATGGCGGAACCGTCCAGCTGAGCTGGGCAGCCGCAAAGACAGCGGTATCGCATGACCTCTATTTTGGGACAGATTCCGCTGCTGTGGCTTCAGCCTCCCATCGTTCCCCTGAATTTAAAGGCAACCGCAAAACCACTACCTATACCGCAGAAAAAATATACAGTATGCTGACCTATTACTGGAGGGTTGATGAATTAAATGCTGCAGGAAAAGTAACCAAAGGCAATCTCTGGCATTTCAGGCCACGACAGCTTGCTTTTTCAGGTGCCGAGGGTTATGGTCGTTTTGCCCGTGGTGGCCGTGGAGGAAAGGTGGTTGAAGTCACCAACCTTAACGATTCAGGTCCTGGAAGTCTTCGCGAGGCAGTTACTCAGGATGTTGGCCCGCGCACCATCGTGTTTGCAGTTTCAGGAATCATTACCTTAAAATCCCGTCTGGTGGTGAACCAGCGATATGTGACCATTGCCGGCCAGACGGCACCTGGCAAAGGGATCTGTATTCGGAGTGCACCATTAGGAATTGTGGCCGATGATGCCATTATACGACACATGCGTGTTCGCCTTGGAGCTGGTACAACATACGATGGAATGGGTATTACAGGCGCTAATAATAGCATTGTAGATCATTGTTCCATCAGCTGGACCATTGATGAGTCATTCAGCTCAAGGGGTGCACATAACATTACCCTGCAGCGTACCTTAATCTCAGAGGCCCTTAATGTAGCCGGTCATAACAAATATGAGGCGGGAAAATCACATGGATTTGCCGCCAGCGTAGGTGGGGATGTGGGCAGCTTTCATCATAACCTGCTGGCCCATTGTGCAGGCAGGAACTGGAGTTTAGCAGGCGGTGCCGATGGTGATGGGAACTATTTGGGCAGAATGGACATGCGCAACAATGTCGTGTATAACTGGGACCACCGCACGACAGATGGTGGGGCCATGGAAGTAAATTTTGTAAACAATTATTACAAACCCGGTGCGGCGACAAAATTCAAATTTGCCTTGAATGCACAGCATGAAGGATATGGTGGCGGTATGCAAC
>CBFGNP010000674.1:0-3004 GCA_965650095.1 uncultured Pedobacter sp.
ATATATGCGCTTGTTGCAAACATTTTTTAATATTCCCTGTTTGTTTGGAAAGAACTGATCAATATTACTATAATCTAATAGATTTAAGCGTTAAAAAATAAATGGCTAAATCAAAAAATCAACTGGAAGCGCGCTCAACTGGTACAATTCCAAAAACACTTACTGGCATTTCCGGACTTGATGAGATTACATTAGGCGGGCTGCCCGCTGGAAGACCTACACTTGTATGCGGTGAGGCAGGTTCGGGAAAAACACTTTTTTCCATAGAGTTTATTGTTAAAGGAGCCTTGGATTATGGCGAACCAGGGGTATTTATGGCCTTTGAGGAAAAAGCCGAAGAACTTAAAGCGAACGTAGCATCACTTGGTTTTGATCTGGAACAGTTAGAAAAGGATAAGAAGATAAGGTTGGATTACGTGCATATAGACCGTTCAGAAATTGAGGAGACCGGAGAGTATGACCTGGAGGGGCTTTTTATCCGTCTGGGATACGCAATTGACAGTATAGGTGCAAAAAGGGTAGCACTTGATACCATCGAGAACCTTTTCGCGGGATTAAATAATACTGCAGTGCTGCGGGCAGAGATCAGGAGACTTTTTCAGTTTCTAAAATCGAAGGGCGTTACGGCAGTCATAACAGGTGAACGTGGAGGGAATGGCCTTACCCGTCAGGGCCTTGAAGAGTACGTGTCAGATTGTGTTATTTTACTTGATCACAGGATTATCAACCAGATCTCCACCAGGAGGCTCAGGGTTGTAAAATACCGGGGATCGGTCCATGGAACCAATGAATATCCCTTTCTGATAGACGATGAGGGTATATCCGTGCTTCCTGTTACCTCTCTGCAGCTGAATCATGAAGTTTCTACAAAAAGCTTGCCTTCAGGTATTGCTGCGCTGGATAAAATGTTGGGAAATTCTGGCTTTTATAAAGGGAGCAGTATTCTGGTTTCAGGGACGGCCGGCACGGGCAAGACGAGTATAGCAGCAACATTTGCTAATGCGGCCTGTCTTAGGGGAGAGAAATGCCTTTTCTTTGCTTTCGAAGAATCCCCAAAACAGATTATCAGAAATATGCGTTCCATTGGCATAGATCTTCAAAAACACCTTAAGGAAGGATCTCTTGAGTTTTACGCCTCACGCCCTACTTTGTACGGACTGGAAATGCACCTGGTGGCGATCCATAAGGCAATCAAAAAGTCTAAGCCATCTGTTGTTATACTTGACCCGATTACCAACCTGATCACGATAGGATCGGTTAGTGATGTGAAAACCATGCTTGTGCGACTGATCGATTTTCTACAGGCTGAACAGATTACAGTAATGTTTACAGCCCTCACACTGAATAATATAGTTAATGAACAGACCGATGAAGGGGTGTCTTCGCTTGTTGATGCCTGGCTTTTGATTCGTGATATCGAAAGCAATGGTGAGCGGAACCGTGGATTGTATATCATGAAGTCAAGAGGAATGAAACATTCAAACCAGATACGCGAATTTGTGATTACAGATAAGGGATTGGATCTGGTGGATGTATATCTTACCGAGGATGGTGTACTTACCGGCTCGGCAAGGGAAGCAAGGATGCTTATGGAGCAGACTGGCGAAGTTATCCACGCCCAGGCTGTTAGCCGTAAGGACCGTGAACTCGAGCGCAAACGGAAAATTTTAGAATCAAAGATCGAAAGTTTAAGATCCGAATATGAATCAGCAGAAGAGGAACTCAATAAAGTTTATGTTGAGGAGGCTTTAAAAAAGCAGATTATGGGCGAAACGATAAACAAAATTGCCGATCTGCGCAGGGGAGATGATGGCGGGGAAGAAAAAAATGTACACAAAAACAAATAATTGTGGGGAAAGCATATGAACTCCGGCTGTACGTAGCCGGTAAAACAAGTAAATCGGTAGCTGCGCTTGAAAACCTGAAAAAGCTCTGCGAGGAGCATCTGAAAGGTAAATATAGCATTGAGGTGATCGATCTTTTGGAAAAACCGCAGCTGGCTGAGGGTGATCAGATATTTGCCATTCCGACACTGGTAAAAAAAGTGCCTGATCCGGTCCGCAAAATTATAGGTGACCTTTCAAACGAGGAAAAGGTTCTTGTGGGACTGGACATACGTACAAAGATTAATAATTAATTATGTCGATAGGAAACCCGGATCATCAAGATAGTACCCAAAGCGCTGATTTTTTTTCGCTTAGGCTTTTCATTGCAGGTGCATCACCGGTTTCCGCAAGGGCAATTGTCAACATCCGCGCAATATGTGAGGAATTTATTGCTGGTAGGTACGAGCTGGATATCATTGATGCACATCAGCAGCCATTGTTAGTGCAGCAGGAAGATGTGACGGCCATCCCGATGTTGATCAAAAAATCGCCAGTTCCTACCAAAAAGCTGATCGGGGACTGTTCTGACAGGGAGAAAGTATTGAAAGGTTTGGGTATCAGTTATTAAGTTATGCAGAAGTCAAGTGAACATATCAGGCTCGAGCAGGCCTATGAAGAACTTCGTATCCAGCTCGAGGAAGCCAACGATATTATCCATGCGATCCGCTCTGGAGAAGTTGATGCCCTGATTGTAAATGGTCAGGATGGTCATCAGCTTTTTACACTTAAGAGTGCTGATCAGACCTACAGGATCTTTATCGAACAGATGACAGAAAGCGCACTTACACTCGATGAATCTTATAGGGTACTGTATTGCAACTCACAACTCGCACGGCTTTTGGGGCTACCCTTAGAGAAAGTTATCGGTCTAAACTTTTTGGCATTTTTTTCAACAGAAGATCAGGCCTTTGTAAGAGAGACAATAGATGGAGCCTGGGAAGTAGACACCAGGGCAGAAGTCGATATCATCAACAGCTCGGGCACTTCCTTGGCTGTTCAGCTTTCTCTAAAGGCGCTTAACCTTGATGAAGGCACTTCACTGAGCGTCATTATTACCGATCTGAGCGAGCTGAAGAAAAACCAGTTGCTTTTGGAAACGAGGAACAGGGAACTTGAAG
>CBFGNP010000675.1:0-3000 GCA_965650095.1 uncultured Pedobacter sp.
TCTCCCACACCCAATAACGAAGAAGCATTTTGTAATTCAATGTTTTTTGTAAGGCATTTTCGCCCAGCAGATCTACTCTCGGCATGTCGGGTCCTGTTTTTTTTAAGCTCTCGTGCAGGACGTTCAGTACAGTTGCACCGGCCAGCCCGGCAAGCAGGTTTTTGATTTTGCGCATAGGTAGTTATTTATCAATCCCTTTAACAGAGATGCATGTGTTGATACAACAACCCATAGCGCAGCTTGGTTTTATTGTTATTGACCTCTATTTTATATGCAGGTCAGCGCTCCGACATAAACGCTATTCCCCTGTAACTTTCCGTCTTTCGATGCAAAGCTCATATAACAATGAACGGTATCGCCAGCGAAAGCTGGGGATATGTCAAGCACATAACCCTGTGCATAACGATCGGTTATAGCAACTTTCCTGACGGCCATCTGTCTTTCCGGATGATAGATCAGGAAAGTAGCCAGATCAGTATGCTGACAATAAGCGGATTGTCGCTGCGGAAGCCAGTTAAATTCTATTTGGGCAGGTAAGGCGAGTAGACCGGGACTTTCAGCTGGTACAATATAACCTCTGCTATATACCAGCTTCGGATAGTTCAGCATAAGCACTGCACCGTCGGTTAGAAAAGCATGGTCATAGTTATAAGAGCAGGCTACATTTACGGGGTCTTTTCCTTTGGCATACTGCTTAAACCCGATCCTGATCAGATCGTCAATTTGACTAAAAAAACCGCTCAGCAGCCCGAGTTTTGCCTGGACGTCCAATTGTAATGCCGTCGGAGCTTTATTGCTTTTCCGGTAAGCGGCGGTAACCACGTTTATGTTTTTGTGAACCCGGTTGACTGAGGGGCCTACTTTAATGCGGACAGGACCCAGGATGCCTGATTTTAAGATGCCCATGTTAAGAAGTTAATGATAAATGATCCGCTGCTTCTGGTTGATTAAAACTGCCCGTGTAAGCACTATCAGCCACCTGCTTTCTGTCGGCCGCGATAAAAGATAAATAGGTTTCCATATATTTTCCCTGTAAACTTGGAGGGAGCTCCAATTCTGCAGTTCCGGAAATTCTGTCACTGCCAAATAACACATACTCGGTTCGCTGCTGATCGGGAAAATGGGCCAGCATCATCGCCTGTTCAGCCGCTTCCGGCCAGCTCATTCTGGGATCCGTATGCCAGGTAAACTGTAGTCCAACGGGAATTTGTGTAACCTGACAGTTTTCTGCAGGCCTTAAATGGCCTTTGCTTAACATGACCTGTGCATAGTCAATCTTCAGATCGGGATAATTGCCTTCGATGATTCGCTTTTTGTTATGCTTTACCGCTTGATTATAGGCATTGTCGTCCATCAGCTCGCCCTCAATATGAAACCCCGTTTCGATAAAGTCCTTTACTGTGCATAAGAACTTGCTGCATAGTTTGGTCACCATTCTGTTTCTTAACTGCAATTCTGTAGGTGGCTTTGTATTGACTCCGATTTGCCGCGATACGTTTTTGTTTTTCAGCATGTAATAGACCGTATTTTCTATTCTTCCTCTGAATGGGCCGTGTGGGCCATTGTTTAAGATTCCCATAGCGTTAATATTTGGTTAGATAAAATGCCCCCTTTTGGCGGAGGCTTGTACAAATATAATGGGTAAGTCCCTGAAATGCAATAGGACAGAGTCTCTAATAAGTAAAGGTTGACTAAAGGCTAAGTGGCGGATAAGTAAAGGGTTGCTTTACCTTCCCTTTACCCTTGACTTAGCTTTGCTTTACTCTTGGCTTACCCCGCAGCTAAGGCAACCCTAACGCAACCCTAGCGGAAGGGTAAAGCAATCCGCAACTTACCCGCTACTTATCCCTAACTTATCCTTAGCTTATTATAGTGCCTACGTTAATGCTGGTCATGGTGTCAATAGAGCAGACGGTGTATTTTGATGAAATCTGTATAAGGTTACCGCTTACCCAGCGACGAATATTGCTGATGATCGCTTCATCACCTTTAAAAACATTATAGGTCAATGAAAATGATAATAATAAACTAAATTTGCAGCAATGAATTGGAGCCGCATTATTTTAATAAGCTGTTTATTTTTTGGAATAAGCTTTTTTAAGGCAGAAGCCCAGGTGCTAGCTCCCTTGCCTGCGATAGATACTGTAGCAGCCCTTAAAAAAAACTATACGAGGAAAATTATTAAGGATTCGGCGTATTATGCCAGGCAAAAGTTTGTGACCGATTCCATCCTATCCCATACCTGGATCGTTCCCGATTCTATGGTTAATAAAAACCTCATTATTGATAGCATTCTGAAAGTCCAGGTATATGGACGGTCTGGTTTATATACCCGGTATAAAGATTTTAAGACCTCGGAAAAATTTAGTCTTTACCGTACAGGCACACCTGTCCCGAAAGGAAATCTCTGGGTGCTGGGTATGATCACTTTACTTCTGGTACTATTTGCATCCTTAAAAATTTCGTTTTCCAAACAGCTGCAAACTATTGTACAATCCTTTTTCAGCAACAGGATATTGAATAACCTGAATAAGGAAGACAACCTTTTCACTTCCTGGCCCTTTTTATTGCTTTTTGTGCAGTTTGGCTTCACTATAGGTATGTTTTTTTACCTCGTTACACAATATTACCACATGTCCTTTGCGGATAGTGGTTTTAGGTTCTATTTGAGCGTATCCCTTTTGATTGTCATACTATATGTGCTGAAAATTGTTTTGCTGCGTTTGCTGGGCTATCTCTTTGATATTCAGAAACCCATAAATGAGTACGTATCTATATTATATTTGAGTTATTTTAACATCTCGCTGATGTTTATCCCTTTGGTGATCGCTTTTGCGCTATCTCCTTTAAAGTATGGGCGTTATTATATCGCTATATCCTTCATTCTGCTGATTATTGCATTTACTTTTCAATTTATTAGGGCGGGCGTAAATATTTTATCTCACTATCGGTTTTCAAAAGTCTATTTGTTTTTGTACTTTTGTGCCCTCGAAATCTGCC
>CBFGNP010000676.1:0-2996 GCA_965650095.1 uncultured Pedobacter sp.
CATTAAAGGTTTTATCTTTCCATTCGGTGATATCAGGTTTCTCCCAGTTGATATGCGCATCGGTAGCATTAAACTCTGTTGCAGCATGTTTGATATTGCTGGTGGTTATGATAGAGCCTACCGGAATGTCAATTTGTGCTTTACCTACCAGAACGCCATACATGATCAGCTGATCGCCAGCCGAAAGGTCTGTCGTTGTGAATTTGTGCTTTGCAGGTACGTTGTCTGTCAACAGGTAAGACTGTCCTTCATAAATTACCTCTTCTCCTTTCACCAGGTCAGTAAGCGCCACGAGCACATTATCTTTTGGATGAACTTTTAATATTCTTTGTTTCATCTGTTTATTTTTATATTTTTTATTTGTCAGATGTAGCCTTTGATGATTAATATAAGCACTACGTGCTTATATTAATCATCAAAGGGTTCATTATTTTGATACTTGTATTGATCGATCTATGGCCGCTAACGCATTAGCTACCCCATTGTTCAATATATTGTTATAATTCTCTTTTACCCTTTCATTGAAACCATCGAGGGCTTCAAGATCCGCAGTCCACAATTCTTTGTCTGCCAGTACTAAATTTACGTAATCTGCGTCATTTCCCTGCGCTTTATCATAAAAATATGCTGCCTCGTCATCCGTAATTAAATATTCATTCCCATCATAATTTCCGAAGTACTGATTGCCATCTTTTCTGCTCACTTTCATAAACCGCAGGAATGCAGCAAAGCCAAAGGCGATATGGGCCGGCACTTTACCATTTAATTTATAATAGTTCAGCAATACGGGCAGCACACGTATTTTCATTTTCATCGTGTACTGAAAAGTAATATTGATCCAAAGATGTTCAATATTAGGATTTGCAAACCGGTCAATGACCGTGTTGGCAAACGCCACTGCCTCAGTTTCATCAACAGGATATGGAATGGCACCTACAATTTCCTGCATCATCAGCTCATTCACATAATTCCTTGTCGCCTCATTATTCATGGCTTTGGTCACAGTATCTATTCCTGAAAGATAGGCGATACCAGAAGTAAGGGTATGTGAGCCATTTAGCAGGCGTACTTTCAGCTCTTTAAAGATTTCGATATCCGGTCTTACGATTACACCATGATCGGCTGCTTCCAGTCCTAATAACGCAGAAACCTGTTCATCCCCCTCAATTGCCCATAACCGGTAAGGCTCTGCCATAATGATCAGTTCGTCTTTATAACCAAGTGCTTCTTCGAGTCTGGCTAGAGCCGAAGCATCAGGTTTACCCGGAACAATACGATCTACCAGTGAATTGCAAAAACGGATACGGGTATTTAACCAGCCTGTAAAAGCTTCTTCCAGCTGATTAAACGCAGCCAGTTCCAATACAATTGCCTCGAGTTTTTTTCCGTTATCCGGGATTAATTCTGTAGCTATTACTGCAAGATCTGCATCCTGGTCTTCTCCAAGTGCTTTATACCTGGCATATAGCACTGCCAGTAGTTTAGCAGGAAATGAAACGGGTGGCTTCTGTTCAATGCTTTCCTTTACCAATTGTATCCCCACTTCGGTGGTGTTAGATACGATGATATTTAATTCCCTGGCTCGTGCGATATCCAATATGGCATCCCAGTCCTGATCAGCAGTAAGTACACGGCTTATGGCCGACGATATAATATTTTCTTCAACAGGCTGTCCGTTCTCAATCCCCCTTACACATATGGTATATAGACCATCCTGCTCATCGAACTCTTTTGTACCGCCTTTGCTGGTCGACTTTACCACAGCTACCCTGCCTTTAAAGAGGCCATTTCTGTTTGCTTTATCTATAAAGTAATCTGGCAGGCCACGTAACAATACCCCTGTCCCGAATTGCAGTACTTTCTCCGGAAGGTTAAATAATTCTTCATTGGGAAGGGCTAATCCGGCAGACTTAATGCCGCTTAAAGTATTTTTTGATAAGTTCATCTCTAGTTTTAATATAGTCGTAAAACAAGTCTACATAATTATTACAACTTAAAAACCCTGTTCCGATTTAATTATTTACGCAAACGTTACCGATAACGTTTGCGTGCATAGGAGCATTAGTGTCTCCGGTAAACTTCTGTAATTCCAGACCTGGCTGCCGGCATAACCGGCAGCTAAAGTTTTTTCAACCAGGAAGGATATTTCTTTTCTAGCAAATTTTGAGGCCAGATACCATACCAGGCATATCCGATGCGTCGCTCATGCTCTATTTCAGCTACGGTTTTCACCTTCTTGCTGTCCCTTCCACTAAAAAACGGTTCGTTGGTATCAATATCGTAAAAGCGGGCCCATATTACTGAACCGGGCTTTTTAACCAGCAGACGGTCTTTGCCCATTGGCAAACCGGGTGCATCGACAAATACAAAATCATGGTCCAGTATTTTTGATCGCTCAAACCAGGCAACGGCACTTTTTACTGCCAGTTTTATTTCCTCAGAAGGATTTTTAATCCGCATCAAAAATTCTGTAATTCCAACAGACTCCATGCCGCTCAGCGAAATCAGCTCAAAGGACCTTGCTTTTGCTGGTTTTAACGTTTGCTCATCATACTGTGCGCACCATACTGTTAACGCTCCTTTTACATGAACCTGAGTTTTTAAGATACATGCTATCCCTTTGGTTACCGAAAGCTGGGCTTTGGACTTGTAAGTGGCGAGCTGGTCAAAATCATTCTTTCCGTCTACAATGTCCTGCATAATGTTCAATACATTGATCATAGCGTTGTCATTATAGGTAATCTCTCCACGGTAGGAGCTATGGTCCGGATAGTATTGTGACCAGCCCCCATTACCGTATTGTGCTTCCAGTAAATAATCTATTCCTTTTTGAGCGGCGGCAAGATAGCGTGGATCCGCCTTGGTTTTATAAGCAGCAACCAGGTACCTGATCTCCTTTGTTGTCGCTTTATTGTCTATAGTCGCATCATTGTGCATAGAGTCGGCCCTGATCAGTGTTCTTTCCTTTTCTGAAAGCACTTGTTCATAGTTTACCA
>CBFGNP010000677.1:0-2994 GCA_965650095.1 uncultured Pedobacter sp.
AACTTCTGTCCAGGCGCTTATTACATCATCATCGTAATAGGCTTTAAAATGTAGCGCGATCTCAATAGCATACTGCGGATCTTTCATCAGAATGATCGTATGTGTGATGCCACCCTTGCGCTCGATTTTAACATCCTTATAGCGCAGATCAAGCGTGCTGTTACTGTCGGCATGCACCACACGGATAGCCGGCTCAAAAAAATCATCGGTACCCGCAGGTATGTAGGCCTGATGCAGGTTTGCTAATTGATTAGCTTCTCCAAGTTTTTTTCCGAAATAGGCCTGGTAAAGTCTTTCCTTTTTACCTATATTAAGTATAAGACTCGTATTTTTAGTTTCGATCAGGATGGGGCGAGTGGCCTGAGCATAAGCCGTAATTACGCTAGGTACCGTTAATAAACAGGCAAGTATTATTTTCTTGAGCATTATAAAAGTTGTTTTAATGAATGATGGGTTGAGAGATAATAGATATTGTACAGATAGCAAGGGATTAACAGTAGGTAAGCCAGCTGGTTATTATAACTTTGTGCAAGCCATCCATTCTCCATCAGCATTCTCACGCCGCGGTCCAGCAACTTTTCATTGGTGATCTGCATGTTGACCATTTTATTATCATAAACCCGCCCAAGTCTGATCATCACAGCGGTTGATATCATGTTCAGGATCATTTTTTGAGCCGTGCCACTTTTCATTCGTGTACTTCCTGTCACGAACTCGGGTCCTACAATTACTTCTATGGCGAAGTCTGCATGTGATGACACAGGCGACTGTTCATTGCAGGTAATACAGCCGGTAGTCAAACCAAGTTGTTGAGCGCCTTTAAGAGCGCCTATTACGTAGGGTGTTGTGCCGCTGGCTGCGATGCCTATTACGACATCATTGCTTGTAGGGTTATGCCCTTTAAGGTCAGCCCATCCATGTTCCTCATCATCTTCGGCATCCTCAACCCCATATCTTAAAGCAGCATCCCCACCCGCCATAATGCCGATCACCAGGTCTGCAGATACACCGTAAGTTGGCGGACATTCACTGGCGTCTAAAACGCCTAACCGCCCGCTCGTTCCCGCACCGATATAAAAAAACCGTCCGCCCTGCTGCATTTTTTCAGCAATAGTATCTACCAATTCTTCCACTGTGGGAATAACTTTACGTACCGCTACGGCCACCTTTTCGTCTTCATCGTTAATGCTGGTTAGTATTTCCGACGTCGTCATTTGTTCCAGGTGCCTATATAGCGAAGGCATCTCCGTTGTCTTTATCATATTATAATTTAAATTGTATTCGATTTTTCCGTTCATAGCATTCCCTATAGTCGCTCCAACTGCCGGGATGGTTGCTCAGCTATTAACCCGGACCTGGACAGGCCCGGGTTTAACATATTAAGTAAGAATGTTGCTTATTCGGTTGGAGATACTTGCAGTACCCCCATTACTATAGCCGGAGCATCATTACCAGTTCGGGTTTTGTTTCAAAACACCGTTTGAAAGATCGATTTCCTGAATAGGAATTGGATAAAAGTAATCGCGATCCTCTCGGAATGTTCTGGAAATGTTACCATTAACGATAATATTTCCCTTGTTGCCTTCCGTTAAAACCACATCCGTCCCAACCTTTAGAAATACGCTTGCAGTTGAAGTTGGCTTGGTACCTTCGTATAGGTGAACATCCAGGGTGCCGTTATTGTCGAGATCATAAGCCCCTAATCCTTTAAAATACATACCCAAGAAAGGTTTTTCGAAAAGCCTGCCAACTTTCCATCGGATAACGTCATAGTACCTGAAGCCTTCCATCACCAGTTCAACGCTGCGCTCTCTTCTGATTTCGAGAATAACGCCTTTATTGGTCCCGCTGACATTGGGATATCCGGTATCTGGGCTGCTTAAATACGGGTCGGGACTTGCATTTGCTGCAGCCATGTTTAAGGCAGGCATGCCAACTCTCGAACGCAACAAATTCACAGACTTATCAAGATCGGCTTGTGTCAACGTTCCCATTTCAGCCTTTGCTTCTGCAAAATTCAGATAAGTTTCCGCAATCCGGAAAATAGGAATATCCGCGATGCTCTTTCCGTTTGAATCGTAGATGGGCTCCATTGTATATTTGGTTATATGATAACCTGTTGAGGCACTAGTTAAATTAGGAGCCACCTTTGTTGTACTGTTAACACGCGTGTAACCAGGACTGCGGATGGTTTGCGCCAGGCGGGGATCGCGGTTTTGGGTTTCTTCGGTAAATTCTTTTTTATTGTAATCCGGCAGATCTGTAAACCTTCCTCCCGACGAGGTGAGATAGCTGTTTACCAGATTTTTCGAAAGACCTGGCTTACCCAGAGAACTTACGTTTTCATAATTTTGCACGTTATGAAACAGCCCTAGCGACTCGCTATAGTCCCTGGCAAGGATAACTTCCTGAGCAATAGCATTGGTATTAGCAAAAAGATCACGATATGGTGTAGTTCCCGTTTTGTATAAAGAATAACCTCCTTCAGTCATCAATTGCTCTGACGCCTGGACACAAAGTGTCAGATATTTATTCGAATTAGGCAGGCCGTGGTATTTTTGGAACGTTCCTTCAAACAAGGCAACCCTCGATTTCAGGGCCAAAGCGGTCCATTTGTTTACCCTATAAACTGATTTGGTTTTTGACAGATTGCTGATCGCAAAATCAAGATCCCGTACAATCGAGTCGGCAATCAGTTCCCGGGGATCTCTTGGTTTAAAAAGCAATTCGTCCTCTGTGCTCAGAACCGTATTAAACCATGGCACATCACCATACCTTTTGAGCTTTTCAAAATAGAAATAAGCCCTGAAAAACCTGGCTACTGCATAGTATTGATTACGTACATTGATGTCTGGGGTGTGATGTGAATTCGCTAAAAAATAGTTGTTCCTCCGGAGAGGAGCCCATGTCCAGCCATCACCCGTTGCTGGTACCGCGCGGTGACCGGAAACCGCCGCATTTAACGGTGAAACAATAATTGCATTGCCAATATCA
>CBFGNP010000678.1:0-2993 GCA_965650095.1 uncultured Pedobacter sp.
ATGGTACCTCTTTCCTGCCAGACCCTTTCTCCACGTGAATTGAGTATTTGTCTTACCTCTTTGGTTTTTTCAACATTTGAGCTATTGGTATACTTCATCTCTATTTTAACCGCCTGAGCAGCGATACCATACCAGGGGATGTATAAATCGCTCTTGGCACCTATAGTGTCCAGCGCAGGTACATCAGTGGGCCTGTTACTGATAGTGCCCTGATAAGTGTTGCCGTAAACATCGCCAATGACCTCGGTCTTGATAGAAGCATGTCCTTCATTGTCAAACATGGAAACAGAAAAGGTATATACACCTTCTTTAAGCCGGTCGACGGTCACAAATACAGAATCCGTACCCGGACCCCGTTGTATTGGTATTACCAGGGAGTCTAATCCTCCGGGCCTCTGTCCTGGAATAACGGGATCACCTTCAATTTGTATCGGGTTGTTCCAGAATACTTTTGCACTGGTTATTTTTGGATCCGAAATGATATACCATTTTAAGCTGATCCGGTTGTTTCCGGAAAAAGTCTGCAGGTTATCAGGTTTACCGTTGTAAACGGTCGGCCCCTTATCCAGGAAGTCTTTATAGGTAGCATCCATTTTCTCACAGGAAGCAAGGCACAAGCCTGCCAGGAGGAGGCAAAAGAAGTTCCAGATGTTCTGTTTGATATACATAGTCTTTTTCATCTAAGTTTTACATTAATTTATTGTACTTGACCCCAAAGTTTTAACTCAGACATATGCAGAAATCCTGTTGTTCCTCGTATAGAGGCCCAGCTGTCGATATTCTTCCAGGCTATATACCTAACTGCAGGGATATCAATCGGGAATTCATATTCATGTCCGGCACGGGCAATTTCCACATCATCATTAGATACCTGTCCAACCGGTAAACCTGAAGGTTTTACCATAATTCTATGATCAAGCCGCACCCAGCTGTTTACATCATTTGGCGTATTGGTACCCCATATTTCCCATTCATGTGGATTTCCATGACTGTAAAAATAAGTCTGGTTGTTGTCGTGCATCCTTTGCCATATTTTATAACGGCTCAGGCGGACAGTCCGCTTCAGGTCCATTGGATACCAGGCTGGCAGGGGATTTTTTTCATTAGAGTGGAAGCCATTGTTACCAATTACACCATCAAACAAAGCCGTAAATGGCCATGAGCCCAGGTTGCCGGGATTGACGATCGCTGAGCCATCAAGTGGTAGGGGAGCAACCTGAGGAATAGGAAGTTTATTCGACATATAGGCAATCTTTTCGCCTGAACCATCAATCTCCTCTTCATAAATAGGCGTTAGCTCCTGCTCAAGGGTATCGCTTTTGTTATCCCAGGTATCTTTGACAAAAAAACCAAATTTGCGCTTTACAGCGTCCAGTCCGCGTACAGAAAAGGCACCTTCATTGAGCCCTGTATAATAAGCATCAACATCTTTCCATTCGTTTAATTTTTCATCCCATACCACAACGCCTATAACCACATTATAGGGTCTTTCCGCTTTAGACTCGCTATTTTCAAACTTAACATTCATCCCTCCGAAAGACTCCCTGATAACTAAAGATCCGAGTATACCAAATATTGGTGGTGAAAGCGGATTAATGTTAACGGTTACAGGATTTGAACTTTCTTCCGAACTGCTTACCGCATACAGTTTCACGCCCCGTGGATTGGTATCGCCCAGCCCTTCAATAAGTATTGATTTTTTATAGAAGGACGATTTTGAGACCACCATTTTACCATTCCGCTCATATTCAGCTTTTACATATAATAGATTGGGGTTATCTGGTAAGGTATAAGAAATAATGGCTCCACCAGGAATATTCTCGACAGAGGTATTAGTAATGGGTTTAGGAGCACCCGAGCCGCCGTAAATGGGCTGCAGATGTTCTTCTTTACAGGAATAAGCCGCTATAGAGATCAGCGTAATCAGTAAAAATAAATGTCTTAACTTTTTCATTTTCTATTTTTCTTGGATCAATAATTAACTACCATCCTGGATTCTGAACAAGATTTTTGTTGGTCTGTATTTCAGCGAGTTCGATAGGCCATAAATATTCTTTCATGGTGAAATGCTGATTAAAAAGAAGTACCGGCCTATAGTAGGAGTTAGCACTTTTTTGGTTGATATCCCAGCCCCTTACCGGCTGATTTAAATCCTTGTGTGCTTCCTTCCATCTGCGTAAATCCCAAAAACGTTGTCCTTCAAACGCCAGCTCTATGGCACGTTCCTGGTGAATAATCTTCCTCAAATTGACTTTACTGTTGTAGTAACCAGGCTCTGTAGAAAACTGATCCCAGGCTTCTTCTACTGAAGGCACTCCTGCACGGGCCCTTACCAGATTTATATATTCGGTTGTAGCCGGGCTATAACCGTTTATCTCGTTCAAAGCCTCTGCATATAACAGGTAAAGATCAGATAACCTGAATTCAGGCCAAGGATAAACAACTGTATTATTGACGATATTTCCATCAGCGGCACCAAAGGTTTCTATATTTACCAATTTTTTTATCCAGTAGCCAGTAGTAGAGTAATTACTGATCCCCTGACGAGCGGAGATTTCCGAGGCCCTGGCTTGTACAAAATTGAGTGGCTTGGTTACATCGTAATTGTTTACCCAGTTGCCAAACCAGATGCCCCGGTCAAATCCAATACTCGCATAGAAACGGGGTTCACGGTTAAAATGTAATTTAACAGTAATTGAATCCTCTTTGATATAAAAACGATCGTCTTCGCCGGCTGTCTTAAGTTCATAACGCCCAGCATAATCCCAGTTCTTATCGCTATTAATTGGCAATCCGTGATTGGTATAGAACATTTCTGCCATTTTTAAGGTAGGCGACAATATGCCTTTAGGTCCTGAACCACTGGTAGCTACTGTTGCAATGATTGGCATAGACAAACGCTGCATGATTACATCGGCTCTGCTATTGGTATTTGGCCAGATGACATCCAGAATTGTTTCACGTTGAGTAAGGGCAGTTCGAAACTGTAGTTC
>CBFGNP010000679.1:0-2982 GCA_965650095.1 uncultured Pedobacter sp.
CGCCCGGTCTGTTGCTTTGCGTTCCGGTGTAGAACACTGAGCACTAAATAACATAAAATAATACTCCGCCCTGAAGGGACAAAGTATGATTTGTTAGTAATGCCGGACGATACCAGATGTCACGGATCTGACCAAGATTGTTAATCGATGCCAGGCTATCGAGACTGGCATTAGCCTGTGCATCGGATATCAGCCCCCTGTCACGGTTGTAAAGAATGAGGTTGTGTGGAGGCACGCCTACAGATGCAAGTCCGGTATAAGCGCTAACAGTTTCCCATTTGTACAGGTCGGGCCGGAAGATATCCTTAGCTGCATGAATAAATTGCTGGCTGTTAAGCACCGGGTAATAATCTACATCCGGTCTTCCTTGAAAGTTCACGAAGCCGTTGTATGCTATCGCAAGCTTTTCATTCCGATTGCCCTTACGGGTAGTTACAACGATCACACCATTCGCTGCCCTTGAGCCCCAGATGGACGCTGCGGCTGCATCTTTTAATACGGTAATGTCCTCCACATCCTGAGGATTCACAGAATTAATGTTATCCAGGGGCACACCATCTACCACCACCAGGGGGGATTTGTTGCTATTAATGGAAGTCAGGCCCCGGATTAGAATCGGCGTGCCTGTTGCCGAAGGGGCATTGTTGACCGTAAGTCCCGGCACCAATCCCTCAAGCCGTTGCAGGATATTCATTGATGTTGTTCTGTCCTTTAGCGTTTTCAGATCGGGCTTTGCATAAGCACCGGCACTACGCTTCACAGAAAAGGTCTGGTAACCGCTGTTGATTACAATCTCCTTTAGCTGACCAGAGAATTCATTCAATACGAAATCAACGTATAAACGACCGCCTTTTCCAACATATATTCGCTTTTCATCCGAACCATATCCTACACAGGAGACCCGGATGGTGTAAAATCCTTCTGTTACCTTTGAAAAAAGATATTCGCCCCGCTCGTTAGTTGCCAAACCACGTTTCGGTGGTTCCAATGTCACATTTACGGCAGGTATAGGTGAGCCTGTATTATTTTTCACAGTACCACTGATCTGTCCCGTTCCCTCAGCCTGCTCAGTGGCTGAACCGGGAGGCTGAACTTTTAGGAAAATAGTCTTATTGCTGATCTCAAAAGAGAGATTCTGGTTGCGCAATATCAGATGGAGGAATTCTGACAGTGGCATGTTACGCACTGCACAGGTCACCGGCTGGGCTTTTTTCAAAAGATTTTTACCGGCAAATACGTTGTACCTGGTTTGTTCTTTAATCGTTTGAAATATCCTGATGAGTTGTACATCCTTTCCGGTAAATGTGATCAGTGGTTCAGTAGACTGCGCGTTTGTTTTCAGGCAGTTGACCATCAATAACATCATACTGAGCCATATGGCTAATGACATCCGTGGTTTAGTTTTGGTTGTTGGTTTCATTATTTATTTTTGGCTGGTTGATTTATATGCTATTCATCAGGGGAATATGACAAGGCGATTCCCTTTCTCGAGACGCGAATTGACACCGGACATTTTCAAACCTCTCAGTACCTCTGAGAGCGGCAGGGATCTTTCAATTTCACCGATAAACTCTAAGTCAGGGATCTTACTTTCATACACGACCTCAACACCATACCAGCGCGATAACTGACGCATAATCTCCTGCAAATTGGCATCCTGAAAATTAAACCGTCCCTCTTTCCAGGCCATTACTTTTGAAATGCCGGTCTCGCCAATAGTTTTAACAGACAACTGATTTACAGAAGCAAGTGCCTGCTGTCCTGGTTTCAAAGTACTTCTCTTTCCGTCACTGGCCATACGTACGGCACCTTCGAGCAGGGTGGTACTGATCACATTCTCGTCAGCATAAGCTTTAATATTAAAGTGGGTCCCCAATACCTCTACCGAATTTTTATCGTTGATCTTCACTTTAAAAGGCATCCGGGCATTCTTAGCCACCTCAAAATAAGCTTCTCCATTCATTTCAACTACCCGCTCTTTTCCGGTAAATCTGACGGGATAGCTGATCGCGCTTGCGGCATTAAGCCAAACCCTGGTTCCATCTGGTAAACTAAGCTGGTACATACCGCCTTTGGGGGTTTTCAACGTATTGTAGGTCATTGCTTCCTGATCGTCGCCCAAAGAAGTATAAATGAGTTGTCCACCCTTTTTCAGAATCCGAATTCCCGGAGCGGAAACCAACTGACCATCGGCAGCGCTGTCCAGCAGAATAGTCCTACCATCAGCCAGTGTGAGCATCGCCTTCTGCCCCCCTGGAGCAACATCGTTAACATAGGACTGCGTACCAGTAGTTGTAGCAGCAGGTTCATACTGATCAACGCTTTTAAGCCAGGCATAAATGCCTATACCCCCAAGCACCAGTACTGCGGCTGCATAGCGCAACCAGCTGAGATTCAAAACGCGCCTGGTGGAACGAGGTTTGTCCACATCCAGCACTTTGGCCAGTGACTGTTCAAGGCGTTCCTGGTTAACCGCTACAGGAGTACCAGCATCATCAGCGAGCATTTCTTGAAAGCGCTTCATCAGGGAAGCATTATTTTTATCTTCCGTCATTTGTAGCAGCTGCTCCCGCTCCTCGTCAGAAAGGGTATTATTAAAATATTTTTCAATCAATTGTTTGACCCGCGTGTATTCCATAACCTGATGATTTATACCCTATAGAAGGGCAGCCGAAAGAAACGTACTATTCGCCTTAAAAAACTAATATAAAAGCATGACAATAAATAGGGGTATCGTTGTTTTTCCATGTAGGGCAAGGAATTTTCGGATATCGTGTAATGCGGTAACGAGGGTATTTTTGACCGTATTGACGGAGAGATTAAGTTTGGAAGCAATTTCAGCAGGCCTCAAGCCTTCTTCACGACTCATCAGATAAATACCCCGGCGTGCAGCTGGCATACCTGCAATGGCCCCTTCTACCAGTCGTCTGAGTTCCCCGGCCTGAGTAATCTCTGCCGGCGTGTCAAAATTAATTGCAGGTT
>CBFGNP010000680.1:0-2982 GCA_965650095.1 uncultured Pedobacter sp.
TTAAAAGTGAAGGCCGCGATTACCAATGCCAGACAATTTATAGCTGTACAAAAAGAATTTGGTTCTTTTGCAGACTACATTTGGGGATTTATACCAGGAAAACAACCCATCATGAATAAGATCGATACGTTAAAGGATATTCCAGCTAGAACGGAGTTGTCGGATGCCATCAGTAAGCATATGAAAAAGCGCGGCTTTAAATTCTTCGGCACAACCATTTGCTATGCCCACATGCAGGCCACCGGGATGGTGAATGACCATGTTGTAGATTGCATTTGCAGGTAAGTTATTTGTGCATATCATTATAAGCAGCCACAAAAGCCCGGATTAATTTGGTATCAAAGGTTTCTGTGCCTTTAATACGTTCAGCGAGATCTTCATCATTTGTTAGCTTCTGCAATAATGCAGTTTTAATCTGCTGGTTTTTATGGTCTGAATTTCCAGCGTTTGCCGGTAGTTCCACCATTGGCCCTGTGCCGGTCTTTTCTAAAAAATAGGCTGCTGGACCGGCTTGTCTGGGCTGGCTGTCATCGCTGGCTCTCCCCCCGCCAATTGTAATACCTACGCCACCGCCAAGTCCACCAAAGCCACCCGTGCCGCCACCTATGCCTATGCTTGGTCTGACGCGGGCCCTTCTTGGCTGTGGCTCTTCAAGCCCTGTACTGCCACCAATGCTGTATAAATTTACTGCTCCCCGCTCCACAATTTTAAAAAAGCGAAGTTCCATGCGCTTTTTTATGACAATGGGTTTGCTCACATAAGTATCTCCGTTCCATAAAAACTCCCTGATATCTTTGGCCTTGTAGGAAGAAAGGGTTTCATCTTCATTTTTTAAGACTACAGTCGAAAAATCGGTGCCCTGTATCGTGCCCCGGACAAAATTTCCCTCTGAAATGACCACTATATCCTGCGCCTTTGCGCCAATCGCCGTCATACAGAGTCCTGTTATACAAATCACCAGTAACCAGGCATGTGCTTTTATTTCTCTCATCCTCTTTATTTTTAATTGCTGGATGAAGCCTTTAATTAGGAAGGCTTCAGATGATCAAATAACGGGAATTATTCTGTTTTTGTTATGGCAAATGGCAACAAATATCGAATTAGAATGGATTTGATTTCGACTACATAGCACCCGGAGTTTTTATAAGATCTGAGAAAAATACATCAAGGTGTTAACATGATCACCGGAGTATTAGTACCTTTATCCGAGTAACATGAAATAGAAATATGAAACGACTTTTTCTTCTTGACGGTATGGCGCTGATTTACAGGGCACATTTTGCATTGAGTAAGAACCCCAGGTTTACTTCAACAGGGATTAACACCTCTGCAGTGATGGGGTTTGCCAATACTTTAATGGAGGTACTAAAAAAGGAAAATCCAACGCATATTGCCGTTGTTTTTGATACCGACGCACCTACGGAAAGGCATACTGATTTCGAGGCTTATAAGGCACATCGCCAGGCCATGCCCGAAGATCTCTCGGCAGCATTGCCTTATATTTTTAAGCTGATAGAGGGGTTTCGGATTCCTGTGATCACAAAAGATGGCTTTGAAGCCGATGACATTATCGGCACTTTGGCTAAAGAGGCCGAAAAGCAAGGTTTTCAGGTATTTTGTATGACCCCGGATAAGGACTTTGCCCAGCTGGTATCAGACAATATTTTCATTTACAAGCCTGCCCGCATGGGAAACGATATCGAAATACTGGGCGTAAAGGAAGTGCTAGACAAGTGGGAAATAGAGCGGGTAGAGCAGGTCATAGACATTCTGGGCCTTTGGGGTGATGCCGTTGATAATATTCCGGGCATTCCCGGTATAGGCGAAAAGACCGCAAAATCATTAATCAAACAATACGGATCGGTTGAAAATATCATTGCACATTCGCATGAATTGAAAGGTAAGCAAAGGGAAAATGTAGAAACGTATGCAGAACAGGGCATGGTTTCTAAAAAGCTGGCTACCATTATACTCAATGTGCCGGTAGAATTTAATGAAACAAGTCTGGAGGTAGAAGAACCAAGCAGAGAGTTGCTGGAGCCATTGTTTGCAGAACTGGAATTCAGAACGATCGGAAAAAGGGTGTTTGGCGATGGATTTAATAGAGGAACAAGCACTGTTGTCTCACAGCAAACGGATTTATTCGGTAATGTTGTCAGCGAGACCGTCAGCTATGTAGAAGTGGTTACTACACCGCAGGTTACGATACCTGAAATTGCTGATCCTGTAATTCCCCTTAATACGATAGCGAACAGAGAACATGACTACAGGCTTGCGGATACGCCGGAATTGCGGGAAGCACTGGTGGCGCTGTTGCAGCAGCAGGAAAGCATCTCCTTCGATACAGAGACAACCGGAACCGATGCAAATCTGGCTGATCTGGTAGGGCTGTCATTTAGTATTAAGCCAGGCGAGGGTTATTACATCCCCTTGCCTGCGGAAAGGGAGGAAGCGCAACGGATCGTTGAAGAATTCCGTCCCGTCCTGGAGAATGAAAACATTGTTAAAATCGGTCAGAACATAAAATACGATATGCTGATCTTAAAATGGTATGGCGTATCTGTAAAAGGAAGGCTGTTTGATACCATGCTCGCCCACTATCTGATTGATCCGGATACCAGGCATAATATGGATGTGCTCTCTGAGAATTATTTAAATTATTCTCCGATCTCAATTACCACCTTAATAGGCGCCAAGGGTAAAGCGCAGGGTACGATGCGTGAGGTTCCGGTAGAACAGGTTGTAGATTATGCAGCCGAGGATGCTGACATCACTTTACAGCTGGCGAATGTCTTCAGGCCAATGCTTAAAACGTTAAATGCGGAAAAACTGGCTACGGAGGTCGAAAACCCTTTGATCTATGTCCTGGCGGATATAGAAAAAGAGGGCGTTCGGATTGATATGGATACCCTGATCAATTACTCTAAGGAGCTGGAGCTGGATATTAGGAAATTTGAACAAAATGTGTACGACAAGTGTGGC
>CBFGNP010000681.1:0-2941 GCA_965650095.1 uncultured Pedobacter sp.
TCATCACTTTAAGCAGCTTATCTTCAAATGAAAACAACCAGTTCTTTTTGCCAAACAAAAGATTGAATACAGGTTTTACAGCAATCATATCGATCCTGCGTTGCACAGATGTTTTAAAGATGACCGTGTTCATAGCTTATTAATTTATAGGTCAAAGATGGGCGCTATGGTTCAATAAGAAAAGCGGGGCCTGGCAAAAACAGGCAAAGCCCCGGTGAACTGCAACAAAATATCGGTGAATTTTTATGACGGGATACTCCCAGCCTCCACCACTTTGCCTATAATGAGGATAGCCGGATAGGTCAATCCCCCCTGAGCCGCTGCCTCCGGAAGATCTTCCGCCCTGCACACCACCTTTTTTTGCTGTGGCAGTGAAGCATGCTGGATAATTGCGGCCGGCATGGCACCCAGTCCGGCATCTTTATATATAGCCGCTATTTCCGCAAGCTTTTTCATCCCCATATAAATCACTACGGTAGCAGAACTCTTAATGGCACAATGGAGATCTTTAGACAAGCTACCATCCTTTTTCGTGCCGGTGATGATCCACATGCTTTCGCTGATTCCCCGGTGTGTTAAAGGGATGCCGTTTAACCCGCTGGCCTGCATGCTGCTGATGCCTGGTATATAATGAGCCGGAATACCATGTTTTTCAGCAAAAAGTACCTCTTCAAAGCCCCTCCCAAAAATAAAGGGGTCGCCACCTTTTAAACGGACTACGACCTGGTGTGTTTGTGCATATTCTCTGATCAGTTCATGAATAACGTCCTGCGGGGTGTAGTTTCCATAAGGCTGTTTACCTACATACACCATTTTGCAGTCTTCAGGTGCAAGTTCAAGCAGTTCTTTGTTAATTAAATTGTCATAAAGTATGACATTCGCTCTTTTTAACACCCGATATCCCTTTAAAGTTATCAATTCCGGGTCACCAGGACCTCCACCCATTACAAATAATCCAAAATCACCCTCTTTTTTTGACATTCTAATAAAATTTTACACTAAAACTTCCTGAACAATTAAAATATGATCAAAAATAGATTTATTTTATGATAAATATCATATAATTTTGATTATTGCGTTTAAAAAACATACATTTGAACAAGATAAATCAAACAAACACCAAAAATTACTTAAGTTTTATATACAATATTTAAATAAAACATAACAAAACACAAAAAACACTTATAAAATAGCAACAAAATAAAATAAATAACCATCAAAACTCAATTATCTATAAAACAATAAAAAACAATCAGCATGAAACAAAAGAAAATAGTTGTAATTGGAAACGGAATGGTTGGATACAAGTTTTGTGAGAAAATAATTAGTAAAACCAAGGAATTTAACCTGATAGTTTTTGGAGAAGAGCCGAGAAGGGCTTATGACCGGGTTCATTTGAGTGAATACTTTAATGGAAAGTCTGCAGATGACCTTTCTCTGTCTTCGGAAAACTGGTACACGGAAAATGAAATAACACTTCATTTAAATGATCCGGTAAAGGAAATAGACAGGGCCGGTAAAACCATCCATTCTTCAAAGGGGCTTACCCTGGCCTACGATTACCTGATCATTGCTACAGGCTCAGCTCCTTTTGTACCCGATATACCGGGCATTGACAAGGAAGGGGTTTTTGTATACCGTACCATTGAAGACCTGGACATGATTGCAAACTATGCTGCCGGGGCGAAGACCGGAGCTGTACTTGGCGGTGGCTTACTGGGACTTGAAGCAGCGAAAGCCCTTATTGACTTAAACCTGGCCGAGACAAGTGTGATCGAATTTGCGCCGCGCCTGATGCCAAGACAAATCGACAGTGCCGGCAGCGGCATGCTGCAAAGCAAACTTAAAGAACTGGGCCTGAACATTTATACCAATAAAGGAACAAGCAGCATTGAAGGCACAGACCGGATCTCTGCATTGAAATTTAATGACGGCAGCGAATTAAAAACAGACATGCTGGTGATCTCTGCGGGGATCAGACCCAGGGATGAGCTGGCTAAATTGGCCGGCATCGAAGTTGGCACAAGAGGTGGTATTATCGTTAATGAATATATGCAAACCAGCGATCCTGCGGTTTTTGCCATAGGCGAATGCGCGCTGTTTGACCATAATATATATGGTTTAATTGCCCCGGGTTATGAAATGGCTGAAGTTGCGGCTGCTAAACTCTGCGATGACCGCAAAACCTTTAAGGGATTTGACATGAGCACCAAACTGAAACTGATTGGTGTAGATGTAGCCAGCTTTGGAGATCCCTTTACAACTGAACCGGATGCGAGGACCATTCTTTTTGAAGACAGCCATAAAGGGATCTACAAACGCATTAACATCAGCAATGACGGAAAATACCTGCTTGGCGGGATATTGATCGGAGAAGCCGAAGCGTATAACATGCTGCTGCAGACCGTAAATAATAAAATACTATTACCTCCCAACCCTGAGGACCTGATCCTTGGATCGAGAGGCGGCAGTGCACAAAATGAGCATGCAGGACTGGCAGGACTTCCTGATGAGGCCCTGATCTGCAGCTGTGAAGGCATCCGTAAAGGAGCAATCTGCGATGCAGTAGCTGAAGACGGATGTGAGTCGGTTGATGCCATAAAGAAATGTACAAAAGCAGGAACAGGTTGCGGAGGATGTCTGCCTATGGTAAAAGACCTGATGCTGCATACCATGAAACAAAATGGCAAGTATGTTAGAAATGTCGTTTGCGAGCATTTCCACTTAAGCCGCCAGGAACTATATGACCTCATAAAAATACATGACCTAAAAAGTTACGAGCAGGTACTGGATAACCTGGGCGAAGGCGATGGATGCGAGGTATGCAAGCCATTGGTATCATCAATTTTGGCGAGTTTATGGAATGACATGATCCTCAAAAAAGGTAATGATACTGCCCAGGTCAGTAACGACCGCTTTTTAGCCAACATCCAAAAAGGCG
>CBFGNP010000682.1:0-2936 GCA_965650095.1 uncultured Pedobacter sp.
TTAACATAGATTTTTTAAAGAGACATAACGGCACTTGCGATTCTCACTATTGGGCAAACTGGGATATGTGTAATCTGGCTTCTATCATGGCAATAGGTATATTGACAGACAAAAGGTCTATGTATAATTACGCCGTTAACTATTTGCAAAAGGGAAATGGAAATGGCAATTGGTTTAAAGCGATTAACTATGTTTTCGAGGGCGACCAGGCGAGTTTGGCACAGTTGCAGGAAAGTGGCCGTGATCAGGGCCATGCCACTTTGGTGATCGCATTAATGAGCACCATTTGTCAACTGACATGGAACCAGGGCGACGATTTTTACGGCCTGGACAACAACCGCTTCCTTAAAGCTTGTGAGTATACCGCCAAATATAATGTAGCCAGATTGGAGGTTCCTTTTCACGAATATACCCGTCTATGGGCTGCAAATTGTACCCAGTCAGAGGTACACAAGGTAGTAAGCGCCGCTAGCCGGGGTACCGGTCGCCCGATGTGGTCTGCACCTTACTTCCATTATACCAAAGTAAAAAAAGTTGCTGAGCTTGCAGCCCGATACACGGCTATGGGCGTACAAACGACTTTACCTGAAGGAGGCGGGGGCGATTTCGGATCAACAAGTGGGGGTTTTGATCAGCTCGGGTTCGGAACATTGATGTATACTTTACCCTGATCTGTTTCTTAGTGATAAATAATTATAGAGGCTATCTGTTTGCAGATAGCCTCTTCTGCTATCAAGCAATACTTACAATAAAAAAACATGATCACAGGAGGATAACACATCTAATCTTAATGCTCAATCATTACCAGGCGCACGTAAAAAAGTCCGCCGGTACTTCTTTATGTAATCAGAAGGATTGAGTCCAAACAGTCGGTTAAACTGTTCCCGAAAATACCGCAGATCCTGCATGCCCACCCTGAATGCGACCTCTTTAACCTGCACATCAGTTTCTATCATCAGCTCGGCTGCCTTTTTTAAGCGGATATAACGAATAAATTCGCTAACAGACACCCCTGATACCGATTTCACTTTTCTAAACACATTAGAATGGCTCATCCCCATTTCTTTTACGAAAGCTTTAACATTAAACTCCTCATCCTGCAGATGTCTGTCAATGATTTCCATACATTGCTTCAAAAATAAACTGTACTCTTCAGAGACTTTTTCATTATTATTCTGCAGCGTAACTTCATTAAAGAAATATTTTTTTAAGGAAGCCCTGGCCTTGAGAATATTCCTGACCCTTGCCAGTAGTATTTCTTTTTCAAAAGGCTTGGTGATGTAATCATCTGCCCCACATTCAATGCCCTTAAGTTTAATCTCGGGGGAAGAAGTTCCGGTTAACAGGATTAAGGGGATATAAGCATATTCCCTGGAACTTTTGATTTTTGAGCAGAATTCTATTCCGCTCACGCCCGGCATGACCACATCGCAAACGATCACGTCCATTTCGGATTTCTTTAATAACTCGAAACCCTGTTCGGCACAGTTTGCTTCATAAATGGTATAAGTTTCTTTTAAAAATTGTTGGATGTACTTTCTTAATTCGTCATCATCATCAATCAACAGAATATTCGGTTTCTTCTCTACCACATCTCCATACACCTGGTTTAAAGCATCTGAAATCGTCCGCTTAGGAGCGTTTTTCGTATCGTCTGGATCTACAATCAGTTCGGTTAATAATGGGGTCGTTGATTTTAGGTTAGTTGCCGTCCGATGCGCGTCTAATATGGCAATTTCCCTTGGAAGCAGGTAGGTGAAGATAGTCCCAGCATTTGCGACGCTGGTGTAGCTTAATTCCGCTCCCTGTTGTTCCGAAATCTTCTTAGAGACAAAAAGCCCGATGCCAAAGCCTGTTTTCCTGGACGATGTCCTTCCCTGATCCAACCGCTGAAATTTTTCAAACAGCTTATTCCCGACGTCCTCTGGAATACCTACACCACTATCATGAATCCGCATTTCTGCATGATTGCTGATCTCCCTCAACGCCAACATGACCTTTCCCTTTTCAGGCGTATACTTAATCGCGTTAGATAATAAATTAAATAGTACAATTTCGATTTTTTCACGATCAGCATACACCTCAATTTCCTGACTATTGCATATGAATTGATAATCAAGTTGGCGCTGTTTAACTTCATTATTAAAGCATAGAAAAACCTCGCGACAAACTTCTACCAGATTCAGTACTTCGGGTTTTAAATCAGAAACTTCATTTTCTACATTTCTAAATAGCAGCAATTGATCCACCAAACTGAGCAACCTGCGGGTATTACGGTAAACAGAGCTGATATCTATGGCACTGAAATTTCTTCCGTCAGAGGAGAGCAAATCTTTGATCGGATTCACAATTAATGTTAATGGCGCCCTGAATTCATGTGCGACATTGGTAAAAAAGGAGATCTTCTTTTCATTCAGTTCAGCTTCTTTCAGCGCATCTTGTTTAGCCAGCTTAACCTCATATAACAACCGGGTTTGCTCTTTCTGATAATAGACATAAGCATATACCGCGGATCCTGCCAATAACAGATAGCAGCAATACGCCCACCAACTGAGATACCAAGGGGGGAGTACAACCACCTCGATCTCTTTGAAACCGGGATTCCAGACGCCTGAAGCATTTGTTGAGCGAATTTTAAGTATATAATTTCCCGGATTAAGACGTGAGTAGCTGACCGTATGACTATTCTTAATGTAATTCCAGGTTTTGTCCCATCCGTTTAGCAAATAAGCATACTGGATCTTATCTGGTAAAGAATATTCCAACGCTACAAAATCGAGGGAAAACATGGATTTGTCGTAGGGCAAAACAATTTGTTGGATATCATAAAGGCTGGCCGCTTTTTTAACAAATTCACTTTCTGCATTTACCGGAATGTTCATGACTCGTAAACCGGTAAGGCTGATTGGAGGGAAGCCCCGGTGTACGGCTATGCT
>CBFGNP010000683.1:0-2936 GCA_965650095.1 uncultured Pedobacter sp.
TAATACGTATTATTGGCTAATATGGTTTTGTGATTACTTATTGCTTAAGAACAACGGTACCCAGGTTATTGTTTTGACCAATGCTTACCGCAACATTGGTAATGGTGCTGTCCTTATAACCCACAACAGGAACGAATTTTACAGCATAACTTCCCGTGGCAAGACCACCTATAGTAAATTTACCTGTAAGCGGATCAGCAACCGTTCCTACTGTATCTGTTCCGGCAATAGCCAATACCTCAGGATGGGCCAGTAAAGGCATTACAGTTCCAGATATCAGTCCCGAAGTTGCGGCAGTAAGCCCCCTTACCACCGGCTTAAGCAAATATTTGCCATTACCGGTACGTACAATAGATTTAGCTGCGTCAAAATCAAGCAATAGCGAATAAGTTGCTCCGGCAACCAACTCGGGGTTCTCCTTAAGCTTTACTTTCCAGCCCGCAGATTGTGCACTTGGCGTTGTAAGCGCATGCGAAATACCGCCTACTACAATAGTGTTTTCTGAATCGTTCAGCACCAGCCGGATCTCGGTAATCTCTCCGCCTGGCATTTCTCCGGAAGCAACCAGAATATCGGGGTTACTGCTTCCAATCCTGAAATCCAAAATATTAAAGATATTTGTTGTTGCAGTAAAGGTATAAGGTTTATCATCTGAAATGAGTATAACTTCCTTAACACTCAGGTTAATCGCGTCAAAATCCCCGGGGGCATCGGTCATCCTGATCTCTATTTTGCTTTTTCCTTTTGAAAAACTGTCATTGCCCTTTTTACAGCCGATCAGGGTAGCAAACCCCGTTAAAAATAAGGCCAAACCGACAAATACACTTCCTTTTCTCATAGTTTTAGATTTTAAGTATAACATAATTATTACACAAAGTTGGAGGGCGAACATGAAATGAACATGAAATCCCAGGGTTATTTGCACCTAAAATTTCATCTTAATTTCATGTTCGGCAATGACATTTGCTATGATATATGGGCACATACTACAGTTCAAGCTTACACTGCAGCTTTATATATCAAACTTCTTATATTTACACCATGGACAGACCATTTATTTTCAAGGTTTTGTTAATCTCCGTCTTTATTTCCCTATCGCCGGTGTTTGTTTGGGCAAGCCCATCATTAACAACCGTTCCGCATTCCTCAAAAGACAGGTCAACCGGCACCGACAAACAACAGCTACGGGACAAAAAAAAGGATAAAGGCAATGAAAAACCGGATCTTAAACAGCAGCCAGACAAACCTGAAATCAGGGAGGTACCGAAAGCCCGCAAGCAGTCGAGGCCTCCTGTAGTGGTTAAACCGAAGATTAAAGCGAAGCCAGTAAAAGTGATTCGTCCTAAGATTAAACGACCGTAGTGTACACCTATGAGATTCACACCCCTTCTATTAGTCATCTGCATGGTTTTCACTAAAGCACAGGCTCAACAGGACACCACTAAAAAAACTACCCTGACATTTGCCGCCCTCTACAGCAGTAATGTAAGTTATTACGGGCAGGCAACGGATGAAAAACTTCCTTATGTACTGGCAAATGCAACGATCAGGTTCCCTTTTGGCCTTTATCTTTCTGCCGGTTCTTACAAACTTTTAAATTATGGATCCGGCCTCTCTGAAACAGATCTCGGTGCAGGTTTTGATTACGACTTCAGTGATCGGCTTAACGCCGGAATAGCTTACACCCGCTCGTTCTTCCCCGAAAATTCACCTTTATTACAAGCGTCCAATGAAAATGATGTCAACGTCACGGCAAACTACAGCTGGCCCTGGTTGAAAAGTTCCTTTAGCGCTGATTACGCCTTTGGACAACAGAATGATGTTTTTTTAAGTCTCAGTCATTCCAAAGAAATTGGCGTAGGCAGCTTATTTAATGAAAAGAACCTACTTTATATAGAACCTGCATTTGAACTGATAGCTGGCAGCAGGCATTTCTATGAAACCTATACCATAGAAAAAGAGAAACGTGATAAGGCAAATGGAAAAGGGAAAAGCCCGGTTTCTCCGGGAAATCCGAAACCCACAATAACGAATACCGTTGCTGCCCATAATTTTAATCTGCTATCTTACAATTTTAAGTTGCCGCTTAGCCTTAGCCGGGCAAATTATATTGCAGAAATCAGTTATCAGTTGTCTGTTCCCGGATCTCAGACTGCTCCTGAGCTAAAAAATCAGCAATCTTTTTTTGGTCTGGCATTTTACTACCAGTTCTAATTCCCCAATATTATGAAGGTATTAATCGTTGAAGATGAAAAAACACTGGCCTATGAAATGGAAGCTTTTCTCAAAAAAGGCTTTTACCTCTGCGACATTGCACATAGCTTCAGGGCCGGACTTGAACAGCTGGAATTGAATCAATATGATTTTATATTAATAGACCTGAGTCTGCCTGATGGTGATGGTCTTGAAATTCTTAAAAGGGCCAAAAAGAATAATCCCGATGCTGCGTATATTATCATTACAGCAAGGACGAATCTGAAAGATCGGGTGAGCGGTTTGGATCTGGGTGCCGATGATTACCTCCCAAAGCCATTTTATCTACTAGAGTTGCAGTCGAGAATGCAGGCCATTGCCCGCCGGAAGTTCAGCATTACAGACGCATTATTGCCGATCGGGGAATTCAATATCGACCTGCAAAGACGACTGGTCATATATGAGCAGCAGGAAATTGAACTTTCACGTAAGGAGTTTGACCTGCTCAGTTACCTGTTGCTTCATAAAAACCGGGTACTGACACGCGTTCAGCTGAGTGAGCACATCTGGGGCACCTTTGTTAAAGACGATTACGATTCGAATTATATCGATGCCCATATCAAGAACATCCGGAAGAAATTAAATGTCTGGGCGGATACTGAATGGCTGGAAACCGTGCGTGGTGTAGGGTACAGAATTAAGAAATAAGCAGGATGAAATTATCTACTAAACTTACACTTTTC
>CBFGNP010000684.1:0-2921 GCA_965650095.1 uncultured Pedobacter sp.
TTGGGCCTCTTGATGGTATTGGTGCTTTACCTCTCGTATATTTTTTCATTTAAACAGACCATAGATGCCGTTATCACCAATAATGAGCTTAGAAAAGCAGGGAAGGATGAAGGCTTTTCGGACAGTGCGCTGCCCCAGATCCGGCGGAAGAACAGTTTTTATCAGGAGGTACTGAAGGGATACCGCATCAGGAAGCAGAACAGTGAGAACCATATTTGGCAGTCTGTTTCGGGTATGGCTGTTGCTGAACATGTGCTGATCAGTTTTGATCCGGAGGATAAGGGCCTGCCGGTAGATACTGGTAAATTCACAAAAGACCTGGTCAGGAAGCAATTTTTGTTGAAAGGAAATTATTTTAACATCACCCGTTTCCTTGATACCCTCATCCGAGCCAAAGGTGTGGGCCGTTTATCGGAGCTGAATCTCTCAATGAAGAAAAATCAGTTCCAGGATGATGAACGTAAGGATCTTAATCTTGCAATTACTTTAGTGGGACGGTCGTTTTAGGCTCTTTTTTGTTAAAAAACTAGATAAGTCAGTTTAAGGATCTAGTGCTCATGTTTGCTGCATATCCCTAAAAATCGCTGTGTTTTCTTGTCGGAACTGCGCACCGCTATAACCGTAATGGGCTGAATTTTAATGTTTCTCTTAACTATCCTGCTGGCGGCTTAAAGTTGAAGAAGTTTCTTCAGATGCCGGCATTGGATGTAGGTAGCGGGTTTTTCAGGATGGTTTTTGAGGGATATTAAGCAATTGTATCAAATCTTGAATGCGCTGTTCAATAGCAAAAATGATTTATTATCTGTTTCTCGCCTAGCGCTTAATGGCTATCATTTTTCTGCAAGACTTTGATAGTATAATCAAACTGGTAAAATTGGTTTTTACATTATCACTTCAAAACCAATGTTTGTCACTTCATTTTGATCGTTTGTCAAAAAACTAAGGCAGGGTTGGTTCTTTTATTTAGTTTGGATGAGGTTCTAAGTTTTTAACATGCCGTGACAATATGAAAAAATATATACTCTCCGTTATTCTACTGGTTTTTAATGTAGTGTTATTATATGCCTAGGCACCTTATTTTACCTTTAATGCTGCGGCAGATGTTAATCTTGTTTTCCCTCCCGGGGGTGCTGGCGGAAGAGCTATTGTTCATGGGGATAGTAAAGCCCTGGTACTGAACTATCATGATGATTTTACCGGAGGCACTTATCTGGGAAGATATTTCAGCCTTTTTCATGACCAGCCAGCCGGGGAGCAAGCTGCATATCACAGGTGATGAATTAATAATAGCTTGACAAATCAGCTAAGCAATAAATCATTTAATATTAATATACACTCAAATGAAAACCAACATCAAAAAACTAGGGGATATATTGGTAATTGCACTAGTATTTTATTCTGCTACAGCAAATGGTCAAACTCCGGCTAATTTAAATCAGTTTGGGTTAGCTTATAGTTCTGGCGATGCATTCAGCTTTATGGGAAATACTGTTTCTCATTATGGTTTAGGATGGTATAATGAGTCCCCAACTCCAGCGCCGTTTGCCTATTTTTCGGGATATGCCGGCCTGCGATTTTTTACTGAAGGACAATCCAGAATGTTTTTAGATAAGAATGGTAACCTTGGACTTGGAACATCCAACAATCTAAGCCGATTGCATATTACAGGTGGAGACGAGTCGATTACTTTAGGGGATTATAATAGTCCAAATATTGCCAAAGGGATATACTTCCCCGGATTTAGGGATGTTATCCCTAATTATTTTGGTGCTTCAATCGAATCAACACCGGATTGGATCTGTTGTGGTGGATTTCCAGCAGCAACGGGTTATCCAGGGATACGGAATATGGGACTCAACTTCAATGTACATGGGAATGTTGATGTAGCAGACAGTAAATTAACTGCGATGGCGATCAATTCTAATGGTAATATCGGCATTGGAACCGTTAGCCCTCGAGAAAGGCTTTCAGTTAATGGAAAGATTAGGGCACATGAAATCAAAGTAGAAACTGCCCACTGGCCGGATTATGTTTTTGAGGAAGGCTATGATGTTGGAACCTTGAAAGGATTAGAAAGTTACATTAAAACAAATAAACACCTGCCCGAAATGCCTGCTGCCAAAGAAGTTGAAAGAAATGGTGTTGAACTTGGAGAAATGAACAAGCTTTTGCTCAAGAAAATAGAAGAACTCACTTTGCACCTCATCGAACACGAGCATAAAATGAACGAGCAATCAGAAGTGCTAGTCAAACAGCAAAAGGAGATATCGGAACTTAAAGAAAAAATCAAATGAAACAGTTATACCTTTTAATTATTACTCTTTTTAGTGCTATAATGAGCTTATCTGCACAGCAGTTCAGCCTGCCTGGCGATGGAAAATGGTATCTGGTGGCTAAGGTTGGTGGTATGCACAGTGCGTTCGAATATACCTATACACATACTACTGCACACATGCCTTCGTTGGTTTCCGGTAAGTTTCAGTTTATCAATTCACAGAATTTTGCTATTCAGGAACACCATAGTATGGGTTATAATGCATGGTTGCAACCTCAATTCGCGCTGTTAAATCTTGGAGCAGAAAGTCAGATATGGGTAAAAGCAGCATTAGGCGCTGATTTGGGAGTCTTTAAAATAAGCAATCTTTTAGCAGGACCATCGGAAATGGGTTCTGTCAGTGACGAGAATTTAAATGATAATGGTGGCATAGTAACCACCTATGATAAGATCAGAGACAATGCTCATACTTATGTAGGTAACCTCAATGTAATTAAAGGTAGCGTAGGCATAGGTACAGATCTACCTTCAGAAAAATTATCGGTAAACGGTAATATTAGGGCAAAGGAAATCAAGGTAGAATCTGCCAACTGGCCAGATTATGTTTTTGAAGAAGGTTATAATATCGGTACGTTAAAAGGATTGG
>CBFGNP010000685.1:0-2920 GCA_965650095.1 uncultured Pedobacter sp.
TTCTTCCCCGCCTCCAGTCGGTTCGGCTTCAGATCTTCCGCCAGCATACTGCCCGAAATATCAGTGGCAATCACAATGTCGATTCCCTCGGTAGTCGAGTTCTGCCAGCTAAAAGCCGACTGCGGCCTTGCCAGTGCAATGATCAATGCAGCCAGCGCCAGTGCCCTCAATACAATTCCATAATGCCTTAACGTTGTATATTTACTTTTCTTAACCGATGAAAAAGCTTTTAAGGCCGACATACGCAAGCTGCCCTGAAGTTTCCTGTTTCTCCAGATATACCAGACTACCAGGAGAGGAATAAGGATCAGGAGCCATAAAAAGCCTTTATTGGCAAATTCTATTCCGCTAAACAGATTCATCGTCGTTATTTTGTATTTTGTTTTCTGTCGACACAACCGGTCTGGTATTCATCACAAAACTGATCGCATTTTCCATACTTTGTTCATTCTCATTATTTAAGGGACTGGCTTTCGCAAATTTTACCAGATCGGCGAGTAGCAGCATCTGCCTTAACTTGTTCATATGCTGCTCCGCAATATCCAGATGTCTGAGTCCGGCAAAGATCTCTTCAGAGGTTTGTTCCATCGCATTGATCCCGTATCTTTTCTCGAGATACTCCCTGATGATATCCGTTAGCTCGCTATGGTATTGTTTTATCTGGCCCTGCTCCAATAATTTCTCGCTTCTCAATGCGTTCAGCTTATCTAAAATCAGGGTGTGTAAAGGTACGGCAGGTTTGATTGGTTCAACTTTTGCAGGCCTGTTTCTCCGTTTTTTAATGAAATACCAGATGAGCCCGGCAAGGATTAAAATACCCATAACCGAAAGCAGCACCAGCTTCCAGTTGTCCCTTAGCCAGTCCATAAAGGAATAGGACACCGCCAGTGGCTCCTTAATGTCATATATTGCTTTAGTCGTATCCACCTTTACTTCCGTTACCTCCAAAGGAAGCGCGGGTGTATTCAGTTTTCCTTCCTTAGCGGTAAACGTATAAGATGGGATCATATGCAGCCCCGCATCAAATGAAGTAATCGTATACTGCCTGCTGATGGTTTGCATCCCGGGGTTATTCTTATCCGCAAGGGTATCGGTCCTGCCCATCTCCACAACCTGTACCTTCGAAGAAATGGTATCTGCAAGCACAGGAAAATCTACCGTTCCATTTACTGGTATGTGGGCCAGCAGGCGCAGAATGGTCTGATCCCCCAACTTTATTCTGGTCTGATCCAATTTGGCCTCTACCCTGGTCGTCTGGGCTTTTCCTGTGAAGGTAAGTCCTGCAAGGCACAGCATTAAACAGCAGCTGAAATTAATATATTGCTTCATATTCTTATCGCCTGGCCTCTCTTTTCTTAAACAATGTCATTAATGGTTTGATATAAGACTCATGGGTACCGATTTTGGTAAAGTCTACCCCCGACTTCCTGAACTGATCCTCCAGTCGGCCATTCCGCTCCAGCGCAGCGGCTTTAAAAGCACGACGCACCTGTTTGTCTCCCGTATTGACCCATTCTATCTGCCCTGTTTCCTCATCCTTTATCGGGATCAGACCTAAATTCGGGAACTCTTCCTCATGGATATCGTACAGCCTTAAGGCAATCAGGTCATGCTTACGGTTGGCAATTTTAAGTTCATTTTCGAATGGACCGCTCATAAAATCAGAGATCAGGAAGGCTGTGCATCTTTTTTTAATAGCGCTGGTAAAATAGCGCAGGCCTTCCGCAACATTGGTTCCCTTATTTTGTGGCTTAAAATCGATCAGTTCCCTGATGATCATGAGGATATGACTCCGGCCTTTTTTCGGTGGGATGAATTTCTCTACCTTATCACTAAAAAAAAGTACCCCGACTTTATCGTTGTTCTGTATGGCTGAAAAGGAAAGCACCGCACAGAGCTCTGTGGCCAGTTCCTGCTTCAGCTGAACCTGTGTTCCAAAATTCTTGGATCCGCTCACATCCACCAGCAGCATTACGGTCAGCTCTCTTTCCTCATCAAATACTTTCACATAAGGATGGTTAAAACGGGCAGTTACATTCCAGTCGATGGTACGGATCTCGTCACCCACCTGGTACTCGCGCACCTCGCTAAAGGCCATACCCCGCCCCTTAAAGGCTGATTGGTATTCGCCTGAAAAGATCTGGTTGCTTAAACCACGGGTTTTGATCTCTATCTTCCTTACTTTCTTTAACAGGTCTTTGGTATCCATATTAAGGAACTTCTACCGCATTCAAAATTCCGGTAATGATGCTTTCTGTGTTGATGTCTTCTGCTTCTGCCTCGTATGTCAGGCCAATACGATGTCTTAAGACATCATGGCATACAGCCCTCACATCTTCCGGAATCACATAACCCCTTCTTTTTATAAAGGCATATGCCTTGGCAGCCAGGGCAAGATTAATGCTGGCACGTGGTGAAGCGCCAAAGCTGATCAGGTTCTTATAATCTGCCAGCTTGTATTCTGCCGGGAAACGTGTGGCAAAAACGATATCTATAATATATTGCTCAATCTTTTCATCCATATAGACCTCCCTCACCACCTTTCTCGCTCTTAAAATATCGTCGGTGTGGATGACAACACTGGGCACAGGCATACCCTGAGGAGCAATGTTCGCCCTCATGATCCGCTTCTCATCCTCTTTTTTCGGATAACCGATCACCACCTTCAGCATAAATCTGTCTACCTGCGCTTCGGGCAAGGGGTAGGTTCCTTCCTGCTCAATAGGGTTCTGTGTGGCCAATACCAGGAATGGTTTCGGCAATGGGAAAGTATGGTCGCCAATGGTTACCTGACGTTCCTGCATCGCCTCAAGCAGAGCACTTTGTACTTTCGCCGGCGCCCGGTTGATCTCGTCCGCAAGAATAAAATTAGAAAACAACGGGCCTTTTCTAACGATAAATTCTTCTTTTTTCTGGTTAT
>CBFGNP010000686.1:0-2916 GCA_965650095.1 uncultured Pedobacter sp.
AAAGGTGAAGCCATTGGCCGCCACGACGAGGCGTTAGAAATTGCCCGTGAAATGCTAGCTGATCATCAGCCTATTGATAAGATCGTTAAATACACCAAGCTTTCAATAGAAGAAATTGAGGCCCAGGGGTCTCTCAAGTCATAACGGACCACCTATACCATCGATATCTCCTTAATTTTCTGTATTGGGCTTGAAAAAGTTTAGCAGTAAAAGTATTACATTTCGGAAATCATCACAACACTGATATCCAACCACATTTTATTCCGTCAAATTCAATATATCGGCGAATTCACTTGAATTACAGTTTAACGATGTATCACGATCATGATTACCGTAGTTTTGCCAGCATCATTCAATCCAAATGGAAGAAACAACTTAACTAAAAACTATACCTATGGGTACTGAAGAATATCTACTACAGAAACGGGAAGCTGAAGGAATTCAAAAGGGAATTCAAAAAGGTGAAGCCATTGGCCGCCACGACGAGGCGTTAGAAATTGCCCGTGAAATGCTAGCTGATCAGCAACCTATTGACAAGATCATTAAATACACCAAGCTTTCAATAGAAGAAATCGAGGCCCAGTCGCATATCCGGGCATAACGAATCACCAATATCTAGGTTCGGTTCTAATCAACGCAACTGTGAATAAAACTGAATGACGCACAAAGCGTCTGCAACTGACCACGACAGCATACAAGAACCGTAAAGGAATCATGAGTTTTAGTTAAGTAACCTTAACGAACTGTGGGATGGGCACTATCTTGGAAATATTCCATACGAAACCATACGAATTTTTTCTGAATATCGATGTAAACAGCTTTACAAAAAAATGTAAACGTGTTTACATTTTTTTGTAAAGCTGTTGCTAACGCTGCTTCATTTCATAGCTTAAATTTGGGTTAATAAATGAAAAGCTATGAGCAACCTTAGAGTAGTTTATTTAGTTATGCCGAAATGGGAAGATTCCATTTGTGCTGCATATGGATGCTTTGATACCCTGGACAAAGCTTTTGATTTTGTAAACCGGTTTAAAACCATTCCCGATCATGAGATCATGGAAATCCGGTTAAATCCAGATTACTATAGTTACAAGCAAATGGATCCTTATTATATCAAGATCGGAAAGAACGACACCGCCCCTATCGTTAATTACATAGCAGATATGATCGACGAAGTGGAGGATGCAAACGATGAGCATTTCCACATCACTTTTCCCGATAACTGCGGCTTTGAAGAAGGCGAGTTTGGGATGTACCTGTTTGCGTCCAGTAAAATAGCTGCCCTGGAAAAAGTGATTGCTACCAGAAATGCCGCTATCGCACAAGGCGAGTGGTTGGCCGCGTGGAAACGGCACTATTTAGAAAGTAACCGAATCCCCATTGCTAGATTTTAGGTCATCCCAAAATGCTTAAAACATCTTTAAACCTGTTATAGATTTAGCTTAAAAATATCATGAAAGAATTTGATTTTCAATCAAAAAAATTACGGACTGAAGGCATTATCAGAAATGAGATCGTTCCAAAAATGGAATCGATCGTAGGCCCGATCGCAAAACAATGCATAGAGTTATTAATTGCCAACAGCAAATGTAAACCAGTCACTAAAGAGCAGTTCATTGAAACGGGCGGATCTTTTGAGGATGGTAGCTTGTACTACCTGTATTCAGGCATTGCACGTAGCTGTTATTACGGTCCGGATGTGGAGAAGCCAATCATCTCACGTATATGGAAAAAGCACGAGGTCATGTTCGACCTGAACAGCTTTTTGAACAGCGATTACAGAACAGAGGCCATCCAGATGCTGGAAGACGGTGAGGTACTTTCTTTAAGTTATCCGGTTTTAAAAAGCCTGATCGATACTTTCCCTAAAATGCTTCCACTTCTGCTTTTCCTGCAGGCAGAGAATGAGAAACACAATAAATTTTATCAGCATTTATTAAAGCAAACGGTTGAAGAGCGGGTAAGGCTCTACCTGGATCATAATCCTACCATTAGCAGCAGGATTAATAAAGATTGCATTGCGCTGCACCTCGGTATTTCAAGAAGTAAGTTCAGTGCGGCCTATACACAATACAAACTATACAAAGAGAGCAAGCAGGTTAACCTGCCGTAGTTGTCCTTTGAAATAGGCTTTTGTCCGACTCGGTTCAGGCTTATAGCAACTACTGCTCACTACTACTCTCTCTTACCGCTTTGATACTACTTCAATTTTATTGAGGTAGTAAAAAAGCAGTTTTTTATTTAGAGTGGATTAAACCTTAAGCAGTAGTTGTTATAAGCCTGAGTCAAACATCATGTAATTTCCAATCCTGGCAGTCGTTATTACACAAATTACTCGTGCCATTTGTTGAGCAAGAATAATGATCTTTTTCAATTACTTATTTCAAGCATCAGTTCCGAAAAAAAGAGGTGCAGTTCTATCAGCAACAACTTCACAATTTTCAGCAGGCCTACTTCGGTTTTTTTAGCTTTGGGTATTTCGTCCCATATCCAGATCAAAATATCAAATATCGCTGCTTTATGCTGAGAGAGAAGCGACCGTGCTTTTTCCGGATTTAATAGGGTAAATATTTCTGTGTCCTGTCGAAGTTCTTCGCAATAGCGAAGCAGAGGTAATACATTCCTATCAAAGTTACCCGCTATTATACTTGAAATTGTTTCTTTTAATATGTCAAAACTCTGCATCTTTTTTACCTCCTTTACTTTACAACGGTTACTTTCCTGCCTTCAACTTTAAAATGGACATCCCCTGTTATCTCAAGTACGGACAATACATCTCCAAGTTTTTGTGATCTGGAGAGCATGCCACCAAAGAGTTTTTGAGCTAACTGTGCGTCTTCATAGATGACGTCTACATCATACCATCTGGATAGTTCAGACATGATGCTTTCCAAAGGCTCTTTTCTGAAATTGAAT
>CBFGNP010000687.1:0-2895 GCA_965650095.1 uncultured Pedobacter sp.
ATGATCGGCATTGTATTGCACAATACGATATTTATGCCATCTGGACTGGGACTGGCAGGCGTGATGCTGTTGATCAATGTTTGGATCATTGCCGACAACTGGAAGAAATACCAGCCGATGGTGTCCTAGCATGATGAATTGCATAGGTTTGAACCGGGAAAACAATGTCTTTAAATTATTGTTACTCCTAATAAAGCCATTATATGAGACTTTCCTTTTTAATATCTGCGCTCTTTATCACTGCTTTGACGTCGTGTACCACTGAAAATAAGAATAGGGCTGGCGACAGTACCGAAGTAATTGCTGTTGATACAACTTTTACCGCAACAGCGCCTAAAGAGAACCGCAGCGATTGCTATATTTATATTAAAAACAGGGACACCGCCACCTTAAAATTGAATATTACAGGGGAAGAACTTACCGGGGAGCTCGACTACAAGCTATTTGAAAAAGACAGCAACACCGGTAAAATCGCCGGAGAAATGAAAGGTGATACGATTATTGCTGAATATATCTTCGATTCGGAGGGCATGAGATCGGTAAGAGAGGTTGTCTTTGTAAAAAAGGACGATGGCAATATTTATGAAGGTACTGGCGATGTCATGGAGAAAGACGGGAAAATGGTCTTCAAAAACCGCTCTACTCTAAAGTTCAGCCCGACTATGGTATTTACCAAAACCAATTGCAAGTAGTCTTCAAGGGCTTACATTTATATAAGCAGGTATTCTTAACGATCCCATGCTGCCGTTCATATCGCTTCCATCTATGGTTATGGAATAGGTAGTTGGTTGGTCGGCTGCATAAAATGAGACCGTCGCCTCTCCTTTTTCATTAGTAACAATATTAGGTTTCCAATAAATGGTTGAGCGAATATCAATTCCTGTTGTATCCTTCCCGGAGTATCTGGGACTATAAAACTTTCCGGGCAGCGAAAAAGCGAGCGGCTTATACAAATACGTTCCTGGAGTCCGTTTCATAAAAGGCCCCCTGCCATTTCGGGTGGTGATCTCTATGTAGGAATAATCTATCCCTGAAGCCCCTCCTACTCCGGTCAATCCGCCTTTCCCGCGAAAAAAGGTTTCGGCCTGACTTAAAAACTTACCGTTATATTTTGCATTAAAGGATGCATTATACATGACTTCTATTCCTTTCACATCTTCTGCCCTGAAATATTCCAGGTTGGTTTTTATATGTAAATAGCGTTCCTGCAGGCCTTCCGATGAGTCATCGGCCGGCCCCATCAGCTGCCAGTATTCATAACTTTGATCCAGATCTATTCCATCCATGATAATTTTAACCAATTGATTTTTAAGCATCAGCCCAAACTTTCTTATTTTAGATGGTGGATATATATAGCTACCGGTAGCCAAACCGGGCACCCGTTCTATCAGCAAATCATACAAGGATTTTTTACCTTCTCTTAACAGGTCTTTTTCTGTTAGCACCTGATCGGCCCTGCCTTCCCCGTTCAAATTGTGGGAGCCTCTTACAATTTTTTTTGCCTCAATGTTTACCTCGTCCAATAACCTGCCACTCACTTTATCCTGCTGTTGCTTTAGCGATATGATTTTTCTGGTTTTTTGTACAAAGCTTGTATCATTTACAGCAGCTTCCATTGAATAATTTACTGGCAAAGTACGGAATGCTGGCGGTCCCCATTCATCCAGTTCCAGGTTTACTAAGAAATTTTTACCCTTTTTATTGGTGGCCTGTATTTTATAAACCGCTGTATCAGAAATGGGGATATTTTTAAATACAAACCTCCCGTCTGCTTCCGCAACAGTATCCATAAACAGCAGTGGCTTTTGCGAAAATAAGCTAATTTTAGCGCCGCCCACACCTGCAAAAGTTGAATTTACCCTTCCAGTGATCATAAACTCTGGTTCGGCCTTATACCTGGGTTCTTTTTTCTGCTGCAGATCTTTCCAGTTATAGCCTACCCAGCCCTCAGCCAAAATCAAGCTATCCAGTGCAAGCTGTGCAGCAGCTGTGCCATTGGTATAGTCATCAGCATCTTTAATTTGGTTTTTCAATTCTGAGGACAAGAACATATAGTGATTTATATCCCCTTTTTTTGGATGACGATGTTCAACTTGACCATCATCTGTTACCGCCAATGAAAAACTCCCCTGTACCGGCTCATTGTTTTTGTCAATAACCCTGAGGTGTAAGGTGATGCTATCCCTTCTTTTATATTCGGTACGGTCTGTGCTGATGTTAATTGTGAGCTGATCCTGCTGGTCAATATAAATCATTCTTTCATTAATGGATTGCAGGTTTCTATTCATAAGTGTAAAGCGGGCTATACCTGTTGGAAATAGTGCTTTCTCTATAACATTTACCACTTTCCCATTTTTCAGATCAACCGGAACGGCATAGCAAATTACCCCTCTGGACTGACCGATGAGATAATAACCGAACAGATTCCTGGCCTCCCCTTCGGCGGTTATGGTAATCGCTAAGCTGGTTTCCCCAGGTGATTTTTTTATCGCTAAACCAGTATTTTTATGAATACTGCCACGGGTTACGTCGCTTTTAACCGGCGTTTTCAAGACTTTAGCGGTACCAGGCAGCTGACCATTATTGATATAGATATTGGTCGTATAGGCAGCGTCTTCGCCAAAATTAAGCATCCACGTTGTATAAGCACGAAGCAAATAATTTCCCGTTGGCAGGTCTTTTCCATCTAAGCTGATGTTGCCCCATCCCAAGCCATATCTGGCCGGAAACCTTATTCTTTTTAATACCTGATTTTCACGACTAACAAGCTCGATATAAAATATACCACTTTTTTCTGAGGGTAGTAAATAAGGTCCTTCAAATAAATAAGCTTTAAACCAAAGGGTATCACCCACAGAATAATTTGACTTGTCGAGATGCAGATATATTTTTTCT
>CBFGNP010000688.1:0-2882 GCA_965650095.1 uncultured Pedobacter sp.
CATGTGGATTCAATTGAACAATGTGAGGCTCAATTAAATAGCCAAGGTATGCATGCTTACATATAGAATATACAATCTTGCAGGGTTTGGAGCTATTTACACGTAACATTGGCAAAAGGTTAAAACAATCAGAGGATAGGCATTAAAAAACTCTAAACTTACATCAAATTGATTTGTGATCAAACAAATTAAGGTGTTTTTTTAATTTAAGTCAGATGAATTCGTTGCTGTTATGGTGTTCGTCGAAAAATCAGGGCTGTTGGTTGGCCGTTACACCGATCTTGCCTAAAAGCCTGTAACGTTTTTAAATTTCCGAAGACTTATAGGTAAACAAATTCATAACCTTAACAGCTTCCATTATGAAAACTTCCTTAAAAATGTTATTCGCCTCGGCTTTAACAGGCTTATTCCTGGCCGCTGCGGCTTTTACTGCTGTGGCCGGCGACAAAGGCCCTGATTCACCTAAAAAAACTCAACTAATTGCCTACAATAAGGTGGTTGTAAGCGGGAACGTCAGACTGATCCTGATCCAATCTAAGCGACAGCATGTAATGATGTATGAAGATTACAGCAAAGAGACCACTGTTGTAGTGCAGAAAAAAGATAAGTTATACATCAGCTCTACGGAAAATCAACCGGTCAATATTGTGGTTTACATCAAAGATCTGCAACGAATTGATGCCAGTGATCATGCATCGGTCACCACAAGAGGCAAATTCTCCTCCCCTGTATTACAGGTCTTTTTAAGAGATAAGGCTACAGCCTTTGTAAGTGGTGATACAGAAAGTTTGTATACGGTTATCAAAGACCATTCGGAACTCAGGTTAAAGGGTTCTTCCAAAGATCATGTACTGGTTAAAGCGAAAGGCGCTAAGTTAAACATCAATAGTTTTGCGGCTTTGAAAACAACAGCAACCTCAGTTGATGGGCGCGTTTTGCCGGCAAATTATTCCATCATGCTTCCCAAAGACACGGCAGTTGCCGAAAACAGCATCAGGTAATGTTTCTAACTGGCGATTACAGGTCAAACTTTATTCCTTGTGCCAAAGGAAGGGTGTTTGAATAGTTAATGGTGTTGGTTTGGCGGCGCATGTAAGCTTTCCATGCATCTGAACCACTCTCCCTTCCACCACCAGTTTCTTTCTCCCCACCAAACGCCCCTCCGATTTCCGCACCTGATGTCCCGATATTTACATTGGCAATTCCACAGTCAGAGCCGCACACCGATAGGAAATGTTCGGCTTCACGCAGGTTTAAGGTCATGATGGCCGAGGACAATCCCTGTGGAACGCCATTTTGCAGTGCGATGGCTTCCTTTAATGTTTTATATTTAATGAGGTAAAGAATCGGTGCAAAGGTTTCTTCCTGAACAATTTCATAGTGATTTTCCACTTCTGCTACACAAGGTTTTACATAGCAGCCCGAATCGTAAGGGCTTCCGCTTAATACACCACCTTCAACCACGAACCGCGCCCCTTCTTTTTTACCTTTCTCTATAGCCTTATGATATAGATCTACCGCAGCACGGTCGATCAGCGGACCTACGTGGTTGTGCTGATCAAGCGGATCGCCGATGCGCAGCTGTCCGTATGCTTTAACGAGTTTGTTCCTGAAGTCTTCATAAATGTCTTCGTGTATGATCAGTCTTCTGGTAGAGGTACACCGCTGGCCGGCTGTTCCAACTGCTCCGAAAACTGCCCCGATAATAGACATGTCAAGGTCTGCATCTTTAGAAATGATGATGGCATTATTTCCTCCGAGTTCAAGGATACTTCTTCCGAACCTGCCGGCGACGGCCTGGGAAACGATACGACCTATGCGGGTAGAGCCGGTAAAGGAAACCAGCGGGATACGTTTGTCGTTATTGATCAGGTCGCCAATTTCATTGCCGATCAGCAGGTTGCTGATGCCTTCGGGCAGGTCGTTATTTTTAAGTACAGTTGCAATAATGTGCTGGCAGGCAATACCACACAGCGGTGTTTTTGATGAAGGTTTCCATATGCATACATTCCCGCATACCCAGGCCAGGGCTGCATTCCAGCTCCATACCGCTACAGGAAAGTTAAAGGCAGATATAATGCCGACGATCCCCATGGGCTGCCATTGTTCGTACATGCGGTGGTTAGCACGTTCGGAATGCATGGTTAAGCCATAAAGCTGGCGCGACAAGCCAACTGCAAAATCACAGATGTCAATCATTTCCTGAACTTCTCCCAGTCCTTCCTGAAGGCTTTTACCCATTTCATAAGAAACCAAGGTGCCGAGATCTTCTTTGTGCAGACGTAGTGCATCACCAAACTGGCGGACGATATCGCCTCGTTTTGGTGCAGGCAAACTGCGCCAGAAAACAAATGCTTCCTGCGCTTTTTTGATCACCGTTTCATAATCTTCGGCAGTAGCCAGCTGTACACCTGCTATTTTCTTTCCGTCAACCGGAGAATAGCTGTCTATCGTTTTCGCATTAGCCGAAGCGCCCCAGTTACTGCCGGTACTAAAGGCCGGATTTACCTCAAGAATGCCTAGATTCTTAATAATGGTACTAATATTGTTCTGCATATGGTATATGATTGGGTATACAAATCAACAAAAAAATACTGGAACCTGGTAGGTCGGGCCACCTGGTGAGTTTCGTGACCTCAATTTTACCGGATTTCAGATAATGTTGTGTTATTTTGTAAAATAATTCTGAAAAATGGGTTTTCACATTATAAATATAATCAGTCACTTAACAACCAAGTTGTGTGTATGTTGAAAATTATTTCGCTTATACCAGTTATAATAGTTGTAAACTTATAATGTATTTAGCAAAAAGGGATCTGTTCTTTAATTATTTGATACATGGAAGAGGAATTTTATTTTGATTTTAGTGATGATGCGCAGCG
>CBFGNP010000689.1:0-2875 GCA_965650095.1 uncultured Pedobacter sp.
GCCCCAAGATTGAAAAGCGGTGCAGTTAAGGTCATCACCCAGGTAAGGGATAAAAGCAACAGCACTCTTGTAATCATGGCTAAAGCCAGACCTACCTGTCTTCCTTTCTTTTGCTGATGGGCAGGCAGCTTACCAGATAAAATAGAAATGAAGATGATGTTATCGATCCCCAGAACAATTTCCAGAACAGTTAGGGTTAAAAGTGAGATCCAGGCTTCGGGGCTGCTTAAAAATTCCATAGATAAAAATAAATAGATTGCTAAGATATAAAAAAAGCTTGCTGATTCCTCAACAAGCTTTTTCCATTTGTGTTTTCCTTTGAAAAGTTCGATCTACTTAAAACTCACCGAGCCGTAATCGCCCTTAACAAGAACCTTGGCTCCGCCGCCATTGCCTATTCTGCCGCTGTAGATTTTAGTATTGCTGTTATCGCTAACCAGCTTCGATGCCACCCTGGCTTCATAGCTAAACTTTGAATAACTCAGCTTCACTTCAAAATCTGCGTTATAATTATCATTAAAGCCTGCAGAAACATGAGCGTAAGCTGCGCTCACAATTAAACTTTTACATCCTGTACTGATATGCGCTATGGTCAGCCTGTCGTATTCCACGCTAAAGATCCCATCTCCTCGCAGGTTCTCTATCTTTACCGTGGTATACTGCCCTTTAAGGTTTAATTTGTTTACCGATCCGATTGAAATATTATTATACTGCTGTTTAACATTCGCATTTCCATGTACGCGACCAACGTTGACATTGACATACTGCGCATCCAGATTCAGGTTGTCTACCGAACCAATATTCAATCCCTGGCCATACTGCTGTTTAACTGAAGCATTGCCTTTAATAGTCCCGATCGTAACTGCCGCATATTGTGCGTCAAGCTCAAGGCTGCCTACAATAGCCAGGTCAAGACCTGAACCGTACTGTTGTTTGATGACAGCTTTACTGATTTCATGAACAGTTGTTTTGCCATACTGTACATCAAGGTGATTGTCGGCACCATATAAATTTCCAGCGGTAAAGTTTCCATACTGGATCTTTGCATTCAATGATCCGGAAAAAGAGCCCATATTCACATTCCCGTACTGGTTGCTTAAGGTCAAAGCATTTGAAGCAGGCATATAAACAACATAATTCACCTTTACTTCTCTTCTCCATATGGTTCTTCCGTTCTTCACCTTGCTTCCATATTGCCCGGCTCGCGTCCCGAAATTCGTTCTAAAAGAAACCTGATCTCCACTTTTACCGGCTTCTACAATTGTTCTGTCCAATAGACGCTGAGCATCCTGCTCATCTTTGCTATATACTTTAATGCTTACATCCATCCGCACTTCCTTCTTGTCCCAGGTTTTGATCAGAATATCCCCATAGCTATTATTTAGATTTAACTGATCGTTTCCGTCCATAGCAAAAGATCTGGAAAACGTTTTCGATCGCATAGGGTCGTCGGGATCTTGCGGGAGCGGCTTTGCAGCAGCACAATTTACGGCAATCAACAGGCTAACCATTCCCCAAATTAATTTTTTCATATCTGATTCTCCTCTTTATACTGATTAACCTCATTTATTATTGACAGTTGCTGATTGATCACCTGCAATTGAAGCTCCAGATTTTTGACCATTGCTTTCACCACTACTTTTTGATTCGGGCTACTCTGCAGCTCTGTTTTGAGCCGCTCATAATCATTTCCCAGCTTACTCAGGTCAGCACTAAAATGAGCATACAGTACTGGATTCTTTTTCGCATAGACCTGTAAACTATCCTTTTTCTCTTCAATAAGACTGGCAAAGCGCTCCTCTTTTTGTGCATAAACAGGATTGATGTCTGCCAGGTTGAGCGATCTATCCCGCTTACGGTTGTTGTATACAAAAACAAACGTCATGAGCACCATCAACGATGCCGCCACTCCCAACCAAAATATAAGTCTGGAAGGTTTTTTCACCTTTTCTTTAGCTAATGCAGCATCAATTCTACTCCACAGCTGATCAGACGGCATTTTAAGATCGAATTCCTTCTTATGTTCTTTAATGTATGCTTCAATCCCATTATTCTTCATCTTTAACTCCTCTCTTTATCAATAGGTCATTTAATTTCATTTTTGCACGCATATATTGAGTGCGTGAAGTTCCCTCAGCGATCTTTAAAATATAGGAGATCTCTTCATGATCGTAGCCCTCAAACAGATACAAAGTTAATACCACCCGGTACCTGTCAGGCAACAGTGCCACTGCTTCCCTGATCTCTTCCACCCTCCACTGCAGATCTTCACCGGCATCGCAGTCTTCTGTATCACGCTCTTCCGCTACGTCAAGCTCCTCAATATGCACAAATTCCACCTTCCGCTTACGCAATTGGTTAATCGATTTATTGATCACGATCTGCTTTAGCCACAAACCGAAGGTTGCATCCCCTTTAAAACCGTCTATTCGTGTAAAGGCATCTAAAAACGCTTCCTGCAATACATCTTCTGCCTCCTCCTCAAAATTCACGATTCGTAGTGCCACATTATACATAGCCTTCGCATACAACTTGTAAATTTCAAATTGTGCTTTACGGTTCCCTTGCCGACACTCGTTTATAAGGGCTGCGTTTTTATCGATGTATACAGTTTCCAATGTTTTTCAGTTCTTCTAAATGACAATCGTTTTTTTAAAACGTTACACGATTAGCAGAAATATTTTCAATATACTAAGCTAAATTCACCGAAGGTTGAAATATCCCGTTCAAAATCAATATTTTTGCCGCTTAATACTTTAATAAGAATGTTAAGAACAACTACTTGCGGAGCTTTAACGATTAAAAATCTGGACGAAAACGTCACCCTGTGTGGCTGGGTACAGAAATCAAGAGATTTAGGAGGGATGACCTTTAT
>CBFGNP010000690.1:0-2864 GCA_965650095.1 uncultured Pedobacter sp.
ACTCGATCTTACCTACAGACTTGATGCATCATCTGTTTCCGGTTTTGATAATCCTTTTGCTAAAAATCCTTCTATAGGATTTAGATGGAACTTCAACAGAGAAAATTTTTTGGCTAGTTCTAAATGGTTGTCATCCGGTGATATCCGCATGAGCTGGGGCAGGAATATACAGCCTACGGGAGATATTTATTCGCTGTACGGAACCTATGCTCCAACAGGTAACTATGTTGGCGTACCCCGTATCGGTATAAACTATGGCAGTTTGCCGAACAGTGTTTTACAGCCGTCGACCAATACTACATATAATTTTGGTGTAGATATGGGTTTCTTCGATAGTAAAATAGAATTTATGTTCGATGCTTACTATAAAAAAGTAACCAACCTCAAACGCGACATGGCGCTTTCGAGTATGACCGGTTTTGGACAGGTATCCAGTAATGATGCCGGCCTGATAGATTATGGTTATGAGCTGTCGGTGGTACTGCGGCCTCTACATAAAAATAGTCCTGTAAATTGGAGTATATCTGTAAATGGTGCCATAAACCATGATGTGCTAACCCGGCTGCCCGGTAATATAAACCAGATCGTAATCGATGGAGACCCAACAAAGAACAACCCCGCAACCGTGCTGCGTGTAGGCCGGAATACCCTGTCAAATTTTCTGTTGAACAATCAGGGAGTATATGGTAGCAATGCTGCGGTTCCTGTTGATCCGGCCACGGGCCTCTTGTACCGCACCGATAATAGCTCTACTGCATTTTTTAGAGCTGGAGACCCGATCTGGCAAGATTTAGACGGAGATTATATTCTGACAAACAAAGACCGGATGGTGTTGGGTAACTCCCAGCCGATTGTAACCGGAGGATTAAATACCTATCTGTCCTACAAAAACTTTTCCCTTAATGTGAACGGTTCATTTACCTTAAAAAGAGATATCATTAACGATGCGTTAGCCTCCAGGTTAAGGTTGGTTAGCAATCCTTTTGGATCAAGTGTATACTTACCTCTTTCGGATGTCAATTACTATGGTTCTTCAGGTGCAGCGGCGGCTTATCCAAATCCTTTTGACTATACCCGTTCTGGTATTATCAATCCTTTCAGGTCTAACCAGTCACTTTTCCAGGAGGATGGCAGCTATTTCAAGTTGAACAATGTAACCTTCGGTTATACCCTGGGAAAACAACTTGCAAAGAGAATGGGCCTTAATATGGCCAGGGTTTACCTCTCGGCAAATAATGTGGTTACTTTTTCTTCATACTCAGGGCCAAATCCGGAGAATGTTACCGCTTTAGGTTATGATTCTTCCGCAGGTTATCCCGTTTCCCGCACCTATAACCTGGGTGTCAATGTAGAATTTTAATGATTTAACCCACAATCAAAAGAAAATGAAAACACACTCCTTTTATATATTACTTCTCGCAGTCTGCATCTCAAATTCTGCCTGCAAGAAATTTCTGGATGTAAAGCCCCTGGATAAATTAAGTGGTAATGTCTTCTGGCAGTCGCAGTCTGATGTCGAATCATTTACCAGTGATCAATACGCAAACCTCAGAAACAAGTTTACCAGCACCTCTTTTATTCCCGCTACAGGCGAACTGCGTTCGGGATACATCCTGCCTACAATATTAAATAATTCTAATTCTGTAGGGGAAAAAAATATCCGCCTGGTTTATACACAGTTTGCAACGAATAACCTGAAAACAAATACAGGCGTACTGTCCTCTACCCAGGCCTGGAATGGGCTTGGCTTTGACTCGATCACCAAGTGGTATGAATTTTATTCTGTTATACAGGGAGCCAACATTCTGTACGAACGGGTTAATAATGGTGTTCCCGGCCTCTCAGGTGATGATAAGAAAAAGTATCAGGCAGAGGCTGTTTTTCTGCGCTGCCTGACTTATTTTTTCATGGTCAGGCTATACGGTGATGTACCATATTATACAAAAGCTTATCAGCAGGACCCATTGCCCAGGGAAAAAGCTGTATCTGTGATCAATCAATGTATCGCTGATCTTAAGGCAAACCTGGATAATTTACCATTGGTTTACCCTGATCCCGCATTAAGAGCTGTTAGGGCAACAAAGGGGGCAGCGCTTGATCTGCTGATGAATATGAATATGTGGAATGCAGGCTTTGATAGTGGTAATAAGTTGAAATATTATCAGCAGGCAGCAGATCTGGGCAGTGAACTGATCAGTAGCAATGTATACCAGTTACTTCCCCTTGATAACTTTAGCGAGGTAATGAAAGGCAGGAGCAATGAAGGGATCTTTGAATTCAATCAAAGTATAAATTATGAGTCCGCACCTAATTTTAGGGCTTTTTTTGGAGAGATGATGCTTAGATATCCGAATAAAAATAGCGGAACCGACAACAGCTCAAGCCATGCTTATTTTAGGGCAGATTACCTGCTGCGTTTGTATCCGGCAGGTATAGCAGATAAGCGCAAGGATCTTTGGTTTGATAACAATATGCTCAGCCAGGATGGGAATTTTCAACTGCTCAAATTTAAAGGCAATCTGGCCTCTAACCAGAGTAGTCCGGAATGGGGCCTGATCATTTTTAGATTCGCCGAAGCAATTTTGCTCAGGGCTGAAGCGCTTGCAGAGCTGGGCGGACAGGATGTAGAAGCGATAAAAATGCTGAATATGATAAGACGCAGGGCCATGGCACCTGAGTATATAGGAATAGGTGGGCAAGATCTGAAAAATGCAATCTTCAACGAACGCTGTAAGGAACTGATGGGTGAAGGACATTTGTATTTCGACCTCATCAGGACCGGAAGGATCTTAAACCCGCAGTGGACAGTTAATCCGCTTTCGCCAGATCAGTTTGCCAGGGGCGGATGGACCTGTCCGATAGAT
>CBFGNP010000691.1:0-2844 GCA_965650095.1 uncultured Pedobacter sp.
ACCATCATAACCTGTGTAAGGCAGGGCAGCAGTAATTTGCCAGTCTTTATCTGCAGTGACGCCATCAGGAAGCTCCAGTTTTGTTTCAGTAATGATAAAGGGACTATCCTTAGGAACATAAGCATAGGTATGCCAGCCTTTCAAAATTGAAGCATTAATGACCAGATCCGGATGGCTTTTATCAGTACCATATTCTAATTTGGCAGATACTACGACAGGATCATCTGTTGTTGGCTCAAGGGCCCCGCTAAAAACTTCCTTTGTAGCTTTTGAAGACTCATTTGAAGCCGCCGTGCTGGCGACTTTACCGAAGGTATTCACCATAAACTTAAAGCCTCCGGACTCGGTGTAGAACAAGTTCGCCCGGTTCTGATCCAGCCATTTCCTCCAGTCCCGAGCGCTTGTAAATTTCTCTACCGTATAGCGTTGCAATACCCTTAATGCCAATTCCGTGTCCTGATTCCTTTCCAGCAATTGCACGCATTTGTCCAATATGGCGATCTTGCGGTTCGAGCAGCGTAGCTTTTGCGCGTCCGGATCAAGCTGCAGAGAATATACGCCTGAAGGATAGAAATATTCATAATTATCCTTGTAGTATTTATGATACAGATTGGTCTTCGTTCCGAACTTGTCGAACAGCGCTTTGCCAGCCTGGTTTTTCAGGTAATCTTCAAAGCTCTCGACATCATTGCTAACCGGCATTTTCAGGAAATTTTCATTTCCTCTGCCAATATCTTCGCCTGCAGCCTTCCGTGCCAGCAGCTGCTGCTGCAGTTTCAGCATTCTTGCATTTCCTTCCTTTCTGGAAACAATGGCGGCTTCATATAACTTTCTGTCTATACGGTATATTTTCTCATTGATGCCTTCACGCGTTTCAATCTGCACTTTTTTGACAATGGCCGGCATACGGTCAAACTTTTTGATATAGCAAACCGTGTTGACAAATACGTCCTTCGCCTCCTCTGTCATATAATCAGGAGAAGCAGAGAAACCCCACATGAAGTAATTACCTTGACGGCCCAGGGCTACCGCTTCTGCATTTTTAAGGCACACGCCTCCTGAAATTGACTCGGCATCAGGGGAGTCATTAAACCCTTCGCCATGAGATACCATGCCAATGATGTATTTTCCTGCATCAGAGGAACCGGATTTAACCACGTTCCACATCGGCATTTCCTTAGGCGTTTTAGCGCCCTGGAAACCATTAAAGAAGGAACCCGGAGTAGGTTTAGTGACCATGGTCAGCTTTACCTTGTTGGGCTGGTTAAAGATCTCATGTTTTGTATTGATGTTCAATGCATCATCTTCAAGGCACTGGCAATACCAGTCAAATTTGAGCCCTATTGGCAAGCCCACATTAGGGGCCATCGCATGCATCAGGATCATCGGACGGTTAAAGCCAGTCGGCAATTTTACCGGCCCGGCATCCATAATCGTCACATCAGCCTTATCAGACATTCCTGGTTCATAATCCCTTACATCAATTATGCGAACATCGCTAAACCTGTTTTCCAGAAAAGCCTTGAAATCGGGCATTCTGGTTTTATAAACTTTTTCGACCACCGCTGCTGAGGTACTGTAATACACAACGTTGGCAGGCATTGGTCTTTCCGGATTATAACCTACATAGAGTACTTTTAGCGAGATTTTTGCATCAAAAATGGCTTTATTCCCCGTTGCAATGCCTTCAGCCATAATGGTCTGGTTGGTGAGGAACAACAGGAGAAGGAAAATTAGTTTTCTCATTATTTCATGATTTCAGCAAGTTTTTTATTCAAGGCTTCACCTGTTAAATGAGCCCCAATTATCTTTCCTTCCGGACTGACCAGGAAATTAGCCGGCACACCAGATATGCCATAAACCTTGCGTGCTTCATTGTCCCAGCCTTTTAAATCGGAGATTTGAGGCCATGTCAGACCATCTTTCTTAATCGCTTCAAGCCATTTACCTTTGTCACTGTCGACAGAAACACCGAGTATCTCAAAACCTTTGTTTTTAAAGGCCCCATACTGTTTCAGCAGATTAGGACTTTCTGCGCGCCAAGGTGAGCACCAACTGGCCCAAAACTCTACCAATACATATTTACCTTTAAAATCTGACAGAGAAACCGGCTTGCCATTTACATCATTTTGCGTAAAATCCGGCGCCTTGGAACCCAGGGCAGTTATCGTATGGGCATTTAAAATTTTGTAAAGTCCCTGCCCGGTGTATGATAGCCTTAGCGACTCACTTAACTTGTTAAACAAGGGTAGCGCGACAGCCGGCTGAACACCATATCCGCTTACGGACTCCGATAAGGCCTGTAAAGCAAAATAAGAATCAGGGTTGTTCTTCGCAAATTGCAGCATCTTTTCTCCGCGTGACGCTCTCAGCGCTTTTACTTTTTTATCGAGGACTTTAAAGTACATCGTATCTTTCTGCTGTTCAGGAGTGGCCATTTTCAGCTGGACATTCGCATTGTGATGTACGGTCATCACCGTTGGCCCAACTGCTGCATCAAAGGCTTTCATCTCGTCATATACCTTCGATCCTGTCCACCTGGCATTGTACAAAGAGTCTGCAGAATTGATCTGAATATTTTCTTTGCCAAAACTCACATAAATCACATCGCCGGTTCCGGTGGCATAGATCTCTTTATCCCTGATGCCCTCACGTGAGAGGGTCATTCGCGACGATGCGATATTTGGTATATATCCTTCAAATTTAAATGTTCCGTTTACGAGCGTCGCGGAATCCGATTTGCCCTTACCTTCTGAGCTATAGTCGAGGTAGATTTTAGCAGGGGCATTCAGGTTCCCAATTTTACCGGTTATGGTAAAATTGGGGCTTTGTGCTGCCACAGCA
>CBFGNP010000692.1:0-2818 GCA_965650095.1 uncultured Pedobacter sp.
CTCGTAATAATCTTCAGGTTTGAAATCGGGCATCCGGGTAACTTTATAGGAAAACGCAGCTTTTGCTTCTGGCATGCTGATCATGCCATATGGCGGAACCTTGTTCAGATCGGCATAGGCATAGTCATGACGGTTTAGACACATGTATTTTTTGTCATTAAGCACCGCAAAAGGAATATCGGATATATCCTCGTCGTTGTATACATAGAAGATGATCCTGTTGTCTGCAATGGTTAACCTGGCGTCATATCCTGATTTACCCAGAAAGAACCATTTGTAAAAAGTATAGCGTTCGTAATTTTCCTTTTTGGGGCTGATGGCCTGAGCGGTTTTCCTGATTAACTGATAATAGAGCCAGTCGTTTAGCTGATGTGCTTTCTTATAAGTCAGCAGTGTGTCCAGGATGGCGTTGTACTTGCCAGCGTTAACCTTATCGTAGTAGGCTATAATGGCTTGCTTTGACAGTGTTGTATCATTAGCAACAACAATAGAAGAATCAACTTCGAAGTTAAAAGTGTCATTATAAAACTCAAAACTGATGTTATACCCGGTATGCTGGCCATAAGATTGTTGTATGGTCAGGAGGAGGCAAAGCGTACCGAATATTTTGAGCAGACGGTTCATAGCTATTTAACATTATGTTCATATTAAATATACACATAATTAACATTGGGTGTATATTAAGCTTTCAGCCTTTTAATTTTTATCATAATCGATAATTAACAAACCCTTAACATCACAATTTTACTTTTGTGATGTAAATATTTGGTTAGTATTTATAAAGTTTAGGTTTAGTTGATAACAAAAAGCCACGATGGATGTCGTGGCTTTTTGTTCTATAATTCACTAGCGCAGTAATCTATTCCTACTTGCAGAAAATTGGCATAAAAATTCAAAATATTTGGCTGATATATAGTTGTTTATATTGATTTGTTTTAACACTGTTTATAGAAAAGTATGTAGCCTAGCTTTAGATTAATCAATTAAAAGAAGTGCATGGAAAAGCTAGTTTAATAGCCAACCATCGAATAATTTTTAGCTTGCTCATCGTACACTCGCAGAGCTCATTTGTTAGATTTGCTTGTGGGGCTTGTTGAAGGAACTTTATCTCTTTGCTTCACGCGAATCCACTGTTGAAGCTGTGTCGGCAAAACCTGTAACAACACAAACAAAATCAGGAAAGGCGATATAATAATGCCTGGTATATGAGGTAAAGTTTTGCATGAGGCCGTTTTTCAAATGGCCTCATAGATTTTATAGGAAACTAAAAATTCTTTCCAACCTTCTCCAGCATTTCAGGAGGAATGTTCTGCATATCAACCAGCAGAAAACCATCCAGGCAATCAGAAAATTTAGGATCAATATTAAAGCAAATGATCTTTGCGTTCAGGTTCATGTATTGCCTTAACAGCACAGGAATTTTGATGTGCGAATTTTCAATGTCTGAGATCAGACTATCCAGATCCTTTAAGGATTCACTGCTTTCAATGAGCAGATCTTTGTTGATGGCAGACAGGTCAGCCTTAAATTTGTTTTTTGGTTTTACGTAATGGGCCAGTTCGTAATCGAAATGGTTTTTTGTGATGTAGTCAACAATCAGAGACTTGGAAAATTTGGAGAAGTTATTGCTAATGCTGACCGGGCCGAACATATATCTGTACTGCGGGTTGTCGAGCAGGTATTTTAAAATGCCTTTCCAAAGCAAGAAGAGGGGCAATGGCTTCTGCTGGTACTCTTTACGGATCCAGGATCGGCCAAGTTCGATACCCTTTCTGAGTAGCGGATAAAAGGGCTCTTTAATTTTGAAAAGCTCTGAAAGGTAAAAACCCCGGCGGCCCATGGTATCCAAAATCTCATCACCCTTACCGATACGGTATGCGCCTACGATATTCTGCAGCTCCTTATCCCAGATAAATAAATGGTTATAATAGATGTCATAGTTGTCCAGATCAATTTTTTTATTTGTGCCTTCACCAACTTCCCTGAAAGTGACTTCCCTTAAGCGACCGATTTCCCTTAATACATTAGGAATAGCTACCGTAGGCGTAATATATACCTCATAATTTTTTTCCTGCCAGACCTTGAAATTTTCCAGTTGTTTAATTTCTTCAACAATAAGGTTACGATCCGTCTCAGCAACCACCTGTTCAGGCCTCTTTTTGATTTTAAATAAATTAATGGGGTTGAACAACTTCTTGTCTTGTTCCAATGCTGTGCCTAGGGCATAAGTTCGTGCACGTAAAAAGTCAAGTAGCTTATTGGTATTGTTCCGATAAGAGATATCTTCGATATGAATGGGCTTGCCAATCCTTACCCTGATTTTAAGTCCTTGCTTATTTAAAAATTCAGAAGGCAGTTTTGCAGTCCTCAATGTCGGATGAATAAAACTCAGAATATTAAACAATACCCCATTATTGCCATGAAAGTAAATGGGTATGACCGGAACTTTTGCCCTGGCAATTAGCTTACCCACTACAGGGTGCCATAACCTGTCCGTAATCTCCTGTTTATCCAGGCTAAATGTAGACACCTCACCAGCCGGAAATATTCCGATAGGGGTTCCACTCTGCAGCAGATCGAAAGTGGCCTTTAAGCCACTGATGCTGGACGTATGCTGAACATTTTCGAAAGGGTTTACAGCCACAAAGAACTCGCTCAGGTTAGGAATCTTTTTAAGGATAAAATTAACCATTACCTTGGCTTCAGGGCGCACGGTGCAGAGGAGTTTTACCAGCGCAAGACCTTCAACCCCTCCATAGGGATGGTTTGCTATAGCGATAAAGCCGCCGGTTTTGGGGATATTTTTAAGGTCATCTTC